>JBEBSM010000121.1:0-9726 GCA_040394315.1 Lujinxingia vulgaris | reverse complement strand
TGCATATACGATGAAACCAGCGTCTGATCGGCCACCTCCGGCGACGTCTTCACAAACTCCTGAACGTCTTGCTGCGGATCCAACGGATTAGAAAACTGCACCTGCCAGGTGTGACCCGGGCGACATTCTCCATCCCAACCACAACGCTTCTCCACGAGATTGAACGGACCATAGGTCGTAAAACTCCTGCTCTGATCTTTCGTTGTTTTCCGCGGCCCCTCCGCACTACTGGCCCCCGATTTCACGATGACCTGGACCTCACTCGACTGCTGAAAAACATTCTCAGCCGTCAGCGCAACCCACGTATCTCCCGTCGCAGAGTTTACATACTGCCTAACAACCGCATCCGCCTCAATTTCGTCTGCGCGAGCAATCCGAAAGCCTACACTCTTGCCCCCGACCTTCATTTCCAGCGATTTCAGCAACGCTTCCGGCTGAACCTTCTGGTTAAACGACAAGAAAACCACCGGATCTACCGTATGCGGCCCACCTTCCGGATACATCTGCACAAGCTCAATCGGCTGCGTCGCAAAGCTTCCCGCAAAATCTTTTTCAAGCGCCGAACCAACCTCCGACTTCGTACCCGCCTTCACCCGGATCGTATAATCCGTCGCCATCGCAAACGGCTCAGTCGGCTCAAACAACAACGTCTTCGTCCCAACCCAACGCCACACACCCGCCGGCTGCGGCGTCAATTCCACCGGAACACCGCCAGAAACCGTGTCCGCATGAGACGTCACCGCCACCATCGGCTGCGAAAACGTCACGCTCACCCTCGGCGGCCGCGGCCCCTCGCCATCGGGCTGAAAACGCAACACCTCAAGCGGCCCCGCCGGCACATCCACAACCTCCGGCGCAAGCTCACTGGCCGCAGGAAACTGACCCACCACCGTCTCACCCGTTCGCGGCCGCGGCTTCGATCCTACCCTGCGCAAAAACTCCGCCTTGTCATCCGGCTCGGCCACAAGCGCCGGCAACCGACCATAAATCTTTTCTAAACGCGCAAGCTCAAGCCCTCCGCCCTGGACCGTCTTCACCCGTCCCGCCGTAGCTTCCGCCCCCTCATCGCCCGCCTTCCGAATCTCAATGACCGTCCTGCCAGTCTCTTCAAAACTCACAACCTGCCCCCTTTTTTGAGATTCAGAACCCATACCCAGATCGCGCTCGCCTTCAATTTTCCTGTCCGGCTTGCAACTCCACGCGATGCACACCATCACAAAACACACAAACGCCACCAACAACCGATCGCTATATATCCGACTCATCCGCCAGCCTTTATTCATCACTTAAACTCCAAAACACTCAAACGCGACCATTTCAACGCATCTGCACACATCCAACAACGCTGCTACAAATACAAACGCTTGCGTCACCGAAAAGATCTATTTCCATCTTCAAACCGATTTTTATCATACTCGATCTAAAAACCGCACATAAAACAAATGCACCCCAAACATCATCGCAGCCTCAACCGACGTGCACAAAAGTAACCTGTCGGCGGTCAAGACCGCCGATTTTGTGCGCCAGAACAAATTAAAGACGGTCAAGACCGCCGATTTTGTGCGCCAGAACAAATTAAAGGCGGGCAAGACCGCCGATTTTGTGCGCTAAAGTAAAATTTCGACGACCACACCTTCGAAAATTTACTTTTTTCAAGATTCTAGACGACCGCATCTTCGAAAAATCACTTTTTTTCAAAACTTTAGACGACCACATCTTCGAAAAAACAGAAAAACACACCGCACGCACCGAGCAGACCGTTCTACGCAAAGATACGCAAAGGATAGTAGACAAAAATCGGGGCACAACGCCAATCTCCGCCAGTCCCCAAGCCACATTCCCGGCCATGCACCCTGCGTACATCCCCCCACCGTTGCAATGCGTTCTCGGCTTTCAGCGAATCAAACATTGTTTCAAATCTTACTATAAAACCGCTCTGCCAACGAATCCGCAAACCGAAACCCCTGCTCCGTCGGCACGTACACCGGCCCCCCCACCAAAAAGCCTTCCCCAACCATGGCGTCTAACAATTCTCTTGCACTGGCAAAAACGTCCGCCTCCAGCACGTCGCCGAACTGATGCAAGATCTCATCAAAATCCAACCCGGCCGCCGTCCGAACCCCCAGAAACAAACGCTCCAGCAAATGATCGCGCGCCGACAAATTCTCCAGCTCTGCCGCTCGCTCCGGTTCCGCCATATAATCGTCATATTTTCTCGGATTATTACGCCGTTTTACCCCCGCCCTGTTGTCCGAACCATCCAACCCAAAACTATGAGCGCCCACACCCAACCCCAGATACTCACCACCCAACCAGTAATTCGAATTGTGCTGACTGCGCGCACCCGGCCGCGCAAAACTAGAAACCTCGTAGCGCTCAAAGCCTAAGTCAGCCAACCGCTCCACAAGCTGCTCCATCACGTCCTCGTCCGCAATCGTCAACGTCCCACGCTTTTGACGAATCCAAAAAGCCGTCCCCGGCTCCACCGTCAGGCTGTACGCACTCACATGACTCAAGCCCTCAAAACGCTCGAGCTGCTCCAGATCTAACGCCCACTCCGAAAGCGTCTGCCCCGGTCCGCCAAACATGATATCAAGCGAGACCTTCTCGAAAACTCGCAACGCCCGCTCCACCGCCTGGACCGCGTCCTGAGCACTGTGATTACGCCGAAGCACCTTCAACATCCGCGGCTGAAAACTCTGGCACCCGATACTCAACCGGTTAATCCCCGCTTCTCGCCATGCCTGCAACCGCACATCGTCGATTTGATTCGGGTTGGCCTCCAGCGTTATCTCCGCCCTATCACTCACCCCATAACGTGCGCGCACAATATCCAACACCCGCGCCATTTCGACCGGATCCCACAACGAGGGTGTTCCACCGCCCAGATAAACCGTGCGAATATCACGCCCTTCAAGCTCTACCGCGCGCTCCGAAAATTCCACAAGCAACGCATCCGCATACTCTTTATGCGGAACCTCAGCCTTGATCGTCACTGCAAAATCGCAATATGGACACAATCGCTCACAAAACGGTACGTGGATATAAACCCCGCCCCGCGCATCGCGTCGACGCCGAACACACTCATTTTGTGACATGATTGCCTTGCTAAATTATTTGAATGCGCCACATACAACTACGGTGCGACGACCTTGCCAGGCTCGATATCCACGCGACCTTCCGCCGCACGAATCTGCACAAGCGTTGGCTTCAATGTTTCCGGCGCCTTTGGCCCGGGCCGTGGCCCCTCGATCAATCCTTCCAGATCCTGCCTGCCCCAGGGCCGCGGAATATAGAAAAAGTCCACGAGCTGATCATCTGGCTTCAAAACCAGTCGCTCACGCCCATCAAGCCGCTCCGCCGTATGAACATATCGTCCATTCACCACGACTCGCACATTCGTCCAGGCTCCACGACCGGTATTTTCCACAAAGAAAAGCTGTTGCTTGAGCTGCCCCAATTCTCCCACCCCAAATTCCGCTCCCAGAGAGTTTGTGCTCGGATCTTTTCCACCAACCACCCAGCCGACCGTCCCCATCACGAGAAAATTTACGACAAAAGCAACAACGATCGCTACCTTCTCAAGCTGATAACGCGAACCTCGCGCAAACACCGCTTCAGCCAGCTCCCCGACCTGTTTCAAAAGCTGTTGCACATCCATCTTCCATCCATCCGCAGACTGTTGTTACGGTTTTTTAATACACGCCGGACCTGACGGCTGGTTATATCCCCTATCCAGCCCTCTCACAACCATCGCATCCTGCTCAATTCCCGAAAATACGATTCGCCGGTCATGCATACATCACAGCCCATGCACACAGGGTGCAAGTCCCGGAATCTCGCTCCAGCAAACGTCCATCCGCCCTTCTTGCCCCGTTTTTCAAAAACTAAAACCAATTTACCACCTCCCCAACACACTTCAAATACCGCAATTTTCTTACCGCGTTTATTCAGCGCTCGATCCCGCCCATTCACTTATAAGCATCATGCTCTCTTCGCCGCTCGCTCACAAACGTCTCCACTGAATCCGCAGTCACCAACTCATACAAAATCGCCTGTTTATCCACACCACGCCGCAAAATCCGTCCTAAACGCTGCACATGCTCACGCACCGAACCCGAGCCGGCCAGAATCACCGCAATATTTGCCGCCGGCACATCGACCCCCTCATTCAATACCTTGCTCGTCACCAGTGCCCGATACACACCAGCATTAAAGCGCTCCAAAATCTCACGGCGCTCCGAAATTTTTGTTTCATGCGTAATCGATGGACATAACGCCTGCTCGCTTATCTGGTACACCGTCGCGTTATCATTGGTAAAAATAATTACCCGATCATTTGCATGCTCACGCAATATCTCAAACAGAGCGTCCAGCTTGTTTTGATGGACCAGCGCAATTTGTTTTTGCACCTGATAGGCCTTAAACGCACTACGCCCGGCTTCGGATCGACTCGTTGCCGCCAAGAACCGTTGCCATCCACCATTTGCGCCCATAGAAATTCTATTTTCATCGACAAAACCGCGATACTCTGCACGCGCCTTTGCATAACGTTCGGCATCATGCGGACTCATCGCAACTTCGACTGATCGCACCTCGTAATCGGCCAGAATGTCACCCGACAATTCCTTGATCGTCTGCTCAAAAACCACGGGCCCTACGAGTTTCGACAAGTCAGCGTGTTTGCCATCCGCCCGCTCGAGAGTCGCAGTAAGCCCGAGACGAAACGGAGCGATTGTAGATTCCGCAGCCTGCCGAAACACGGCTCCGGGCAGATGATGTACCTCGTCAAAAACGATCAACCCGAACCGTCCGCCCAGCCGATCCATGTGAATCGCCGCTGAATCATACGTGCTCACCGTGATGTCTTCGATTTCATGGTAGCCACCACCAAGAATGCCGATTTTGCAACCCAGGTTTTTCTCCAATTGAGAGCTCCACTGCGCAAGCAAATCGATCGTCGGCACGACGACCAACGTAGAGCGGCCGACCGCTTCAATCGCAAGCTGAGCAAGATACGATTTGCCAGAACCCGTTGGCAAAACCACCACACCGCGCTTTCCCCCGGCTACCCACGCATCCAGAGCATCTTGTTGATGTTCAAATGGAAGAGGACCGGTATCGATTTCAAGCGACACTTCCTGGTAAGAACGGGCATCGTCTTGTACCTGAAACCCTGCCCGAATGAGCGTTCCGAGCACCTGCCGGTACTGCCAGGCTGGCGCACGAAACTGCGACACACGATCATCCCAGACCAGTCCTGTCTTAGAAAACCCGGTTTGTTGGGACTCTTCTTTGCTGAGTCCTTCTACCAAAACAGTCCCCTGCTCAAACACCAAACGCAGCCGCGCTCCATCTGTCATCGCTTTCATTCCTTATTGTTCGCAAAAGCCGTCCAAACCCGGGCTGTTTCTCATTGCGTCTATTAGCATAAACGCGCGGATAGCGCGCAGGCGATTCTGTTGGTAGGATAGGGCAAACAGGTGACGTGTCGAGTAGACAAAACGCCGACTTACTTTGAATGAATGCTATTTTTTCTGGATACCCGCCGGACTTTCCCACCCGAAAGTTAAGGCTTGAGCGGGCGCGGAGTTAATAAACGTGTCTCACTTCCCCATGAGTTATCGACTCGAACCCGGACAGATGTTCGAAGGACGATACCGAATCTTGCGAGAGCTCGGATCCGGCGGCTTCGGCATGGTGTACCTTGCCCATCAAGAGAATATGGGGCGCCACGTTGCGCTCAAAGTACTCACGCCCGGTCCTGGCTCTGAGGAAATGAGCGCGAAAGCGCGGTTTTTGCGTGAAGTCCAGATCATCAGCAAATTGCGTCACCCCAATACCGTCACGATCCATGATTTCGGAGAAACGGTCGACGGCGTCGTCTATATGGTGCTCGAATATATCGACGGAGAAACCCTAAAAGATCTGATGCGACGCGAAGGCGCACAAGATCCCGTTCGCGCCTTAATGCTACTCTCTCGCGTCGCCCGCTCCGTCGCCGAAGCGCATCAATATGGCATTGTTCATCGCGATTTAAAGCCGGCCAACATCATGCTCACCAATTTTGAAGGTGAGAAAGATGTTATCAAGGTTCTGGATTTTGGCGTGGCACGACTCGTCGACAATGTTGATGCGGATCTGACCTCAGCCGGTACACCAGACGGCGAACGAGCGCTGATTGGCACGCCCCGATACATGTCGCCCGAGCAAGTACGCGGTCAATCACTCGGTCCGGCAAGCGACATCTACAGCATGGGCCTGATTTTGTACGAACTACTCGTCGGCGAACCTGCCGTGCAGGGTGATTCGACCATGTCGTTAATTATGCAGCAGATCAGTCCAGAAAACCTGCAATTACCCATGCTACGAAGCCTTCACATGGAGCTGCAGCGCGTCGTTCGAAAGGCCACCGAAAAATCGTTTGCGCGCCGATATACCTCGGCAACCGAGTTTTGCGATGATCTCGAACATGTCGCCATGTATCTCGGCACCAGCGGCCAGCGTATCAGCACGTCCTTGCCGATGCCCTCACTGATTCGTCATGCGACCGGCAATTTTTCGCAACCCGATCTAAGCCTCGGAAACTTGCTACCCGATACGCAAGAAACCATGCCGCACATGCCTGCCTTCGTTCCACCCAGCACTGCGGCACCGCAATTGGCTCCATCGGGCCAAAACTATCTAAACACGCATAACGACGACAGTTTTATCGGACTTGCCGTGGCAGATCTTCCGCCACCGCCCACCGACGCAAACAACGAGTTTGCAAGTGAAATCGTCGCGCCCGTCCTGGATCCAAGCGCCAACGCTGCTTTAAATGTTGTTGAGCCAGAATCGCTCACCTCGTTTTCAACGCAAGTTGTAATTCTCATTGTAGCCAGCACGCTTGCGCTTATTTCCACGTACTTTGCCTTCCTATTCATGAGCGTCATCGTCGATCATTTCCTCGACTCCGGCTTAAAACTCGCCGCAACCCTGCTGATAATACTGGCAATTCCGGCGCTGACGATCTTGAGCGAAAGTAGCCGTAAAGAACGATTTGAGGTTATCATTCAACCCCTCGAACGGGTGCGGCGAGTGGCCTTAATGACCACGCTTTTTAGCTGTTTGGTGGTTTTGCTGATTTCACTACTGATGCCCGGCAGCGTAATCCGCGAATTTCGCAGCGATCCGAACTGGTTTCTCAGGTCGTCGGATGCAGTAACTTCGGAGCCTGGAAAAATATCATCGCTAAATCGAAGCATCTCCTTTAGTCTTGCATCGAGCGTCGAAGCAACAACCCGCACTTTTGGCATTTATGACGAAACGCCTAAAAAAAGCGATGTTCCTACGCACACCTTTCGCGCCGGGCCTCCACCATCCACACGTCCCGGTAATCCCAACGCGGCTGCCAATGCACTGGTTGTGATCGACCCAGATCCCAGTTAAAAGCCCGACACAAACAATAACCCGAATTTACCCGTAAAAGCTGCTGAACCAACGAAAGCAACGACCGTATCTCCGGCAAAAAAACGATCCTCTCCGGTGCCGTCAACCCGTCCCGAAAAGCCGGCCGATAAGGATTACGTCCGTTGGTGATTTATCAAATCGTCCCAAATCGATAACACCCCAAACCTGTCTGTTGAGAAGTCATGACAAGCGCTCAAAATCGTCGGCAACCTCGTGTTGAAGTCCATCTCGATATCACACTTCAAACGCCACAAGGTGATGCTGTTTTCAAAACACGCAACGCATCTACGCAAGGTGTTTTCTTGCTTAGTCCGCGTCCCTTACCACTGCGAAAGCTTATCAGACTGAAGATTCGGTTGAGCAAAACTGAAGAAATTCAGATGCTTGGATTGGTCGCACACACGATCAATCCCGTTGATGCAGCCGAACAAAGACGTCAACCCGGCATGGGAATCCAGCTTTTTTCGGTTGGCGAACAAACCCGCGACCGCTGGCACGACTTCATTTCCGAACAGTATGAAAAAAGTCCGGAAGCCCGCGCACAAGCTCAAGACTTTCCACACGTGCGGATTCGAATTCCAAACCGCGCATTGCTCGAGCGTTTCTTCTCCATCGATCTTCCTGCCGGCGGAATCTATCTGCGCACGCCCGATCTTCATCCCCAGGGCAGTGTCGTATGCTGTGACGTGGTCCATCCCGAAACAAATGCCGTTTTCGAACTCCAGGCAACCGTTGCACAGACAGTGCCTTCGCCAGTCCGCGACCGAGGCATGAAATTACAGTTTGCAGACGTCGAAAACCTGGAAGAACTACGACAATTTGTTTATGGTCCTCCAACTCCGTCCGCTCCCTGAAAAACTCGCCATCTGAACCCGAATCCACAATTTTTTAACGAGAGCCATTGTGACCGCTCAAAATCCAAGAGAATTTCCTGATCTTCCGGCCTCGATTCACAAGATTCATATCATCGGAATCTGCGGCACGGCGATGGGTAGCCTGGCCGCCATGCTCACCGAACTCGGATTTGATGTACGCGGCTCCGACGCGACGGCTTATCCACCAATGAGCACATGGCTGGAAGATCGCGGAATTTCAATCATGATGGGCTACGACGAGAAAAACCTCGACTGGAATCCGGACCTGGTCATCGTCGGCAATGTATCCCGCTCAACTTATGCGGACGCCGTTGCGATGCGCGAGCGCAACATCCCGTATTTAAGTCTACCAGAAGCGCTTCGCTACTTTATTTTGGCCGATAAAAAACCTCTCGTTCTCACCGGAACGCATGGTAAAACCACAACGACCAGCATGCTGGCCTGGATTTTAACCTACGCTGGGCGAGATCCCGGATTTATGGTCGGCGGAATTACCGGAAACTTTGATTCCAATTACCGCCTCTCCGACGGCGATCTCTTCGTGATCGAAGGCGACGAATACGACACAGCTTATTTCGATAAGGTTCCCAAATTCTGGCACTACGCGCCCCACACCGCTACGATCAACAACATCGAGTTTGATCACGCCGATATTTATCCCGACATCGAGTCCATCGAGTTTGTCTTCCGCCGTTTTGCCGAACTTTTACCGCCCGAAGGCACACTCTGGGTAAACGGCGACGACACGCGCGCCCTCAGCGTAAGCGAGAATACAAGTGCACGACGACGCACCTTCGGACTTGGAGAAACCAACAATCTCCGCGCGATCAATTTATCCTATGAAAATGGTCAGGCGGCAGCGGAATTCGTGATGGATGGCGAGTCACTCGGAACGTTCGTAGTCCCCGGCATCGGTGAATTTAATGTCCGAAATATGCTCGGCGCTACAGCCATTGCGATGGATCAGGGCGTTTCGGCTGAACACATCCAGGCCGCGATGCGCGAATTCCGACAGACAAAAAAACGCCAGGAACTCATTGGAGAAGTCGACGGAATTTTAGTCTACGACGACTTTGCACACCATCCCACGGCCGTACGTGAAACGCTCGACGCACTGCGAAAAAGCTATCCAGATCGCAAAATCTGGGCAATTTTTGAAGCCAAAAGTAACACCTCCAGACGCCGCGTATTCCAAAATGCTTATCCCGAAGCTTTTGCCCTGGCCGATCATGTAATCCTTTCACGCCCATGGCGCAAAGACGACGATCTTCCCCCCGAACAACGACTGGATATCGATGAAGTTGCACGCTCCATCCGCGAGCTTGGACGTCCGACCGAACTGATCCCGGAGATCGACGACATCGTCCAATATATTGCAAAAAATGCATGCTCCGGCGAT
>JBEBSM010000120.1:0-9797 GCA_040394315.1 Lujinxingia vulgaris | reverse complement strand
ACCGACACCGACGCACAACAGGCCGGTAAAAACGAAGATGTCGAACGCGACGCCTACCGTTTCGGCATCGAGCGCATTCGCGCCCGAAAACTGCCGATGAAACTCATCCGCGCGCAATTCATGCAAGACGGCTCAAAAATCGTCTTTTATTTCAGCGCCGAAGGCCGCATCGACTTTCGAGATCTCGTCAAAGACCTGGCCCACCGTTTCCGCGCACGCATCGAAATGCACCAGATCGGCGTTCGCGACGGCGCCAGAATGCTCGGCGGCATCGGCCCCTGCGGCCGCGAGCTTTGCTGCAGCACGTTTTTGGACAACTTCGATCCCGTCTCCATCCGCATGGCCAAAGACCAGGGACTCACCCTCAATCCCAAAAAAGTCTCCGGCATGTGCGGCCGCCTGATGTGCTGCCTGGTATACGAACAACAAGTCTACCGCCGCATGCGCACACGTTTGCCGCGCGCCGGACAAAAAGTTCGCACAGACGCCGGAAATGGTGAAATCCTCGATCTGGATGTCATCAATCGCCGCGTCACCGTTCGTCTGGAAGACAACAACCGTCGCAGTTTTCCCGTCGATGAAGTCGCCGTAATCGATCCCAACGCGATCACCGACACCGTCGATGCTGACGCCTCCCCCAGCACAGATTATCTCTGGGATGACGCGCTGCCAGAAACGCGCAGCGGAAACCGACGACGTCGCTCCAGCTCACAATCCACCCGCGAAGGTTCCGACAAAACACGTCGCCGCACGTCCGGGCGCCGCCGTCGTCGCGACTCGGCCGTGGAAACCACCGCCGTTGCCCGCACCCAGACCGAAGAAGTCGCAAAAGCCACGCCCGAAGCGCCTGCAGCCGCCGCCAAACAGGCAACCAAACAGACCGCCAAGCCTGCCGCGACAGCCCAGCCCGCCGAATCCACCCAGCCCTCCACGGAGGCCAGCACGGATTCGACGACCAAAAGCCGGCGACGACGCTCCCGCCGCGGCAAAAAGCCCGGCACGCCATCCGACCAGGCTACTGCCAGCGACAAAACACCGAGCGCTGAAAAGAAAACAGGCCGCGCGCGTCGGCGAAAACCCACAGACGCGAAAAAGAGCGACTCTAAAAAGGACGCTCCAAAAGAATAGAATTAACGAATGGAATAACCGGGGCGCAAGCCCCTTATTTCTTTGCTGTTTGCGTTGATTTTACTGGTTTTGAGTCTTCTCGCTCAAAATAAAGCGCATAACGAACATCACGACTCAACCACTTGCTCGTGATCCGCGTGTGAACAACCAACCGTTCGCCGCCATCGATAAACTCGTAAACGTCCTGACGATTTCCGTTTTTATTATAAAACGTCTGCGTAAGCTTACCGCTCTCCTCATCAAACACATGCGAAAGCTGATAGTCGTGACCATCCCGACTCGTCAAACGGATCTTCTTGCCATTCGCAGGCGCCAAATTCTCGTCGCGATCTTCGCACTGAATCACCGAGCTGTCGCCTTCCAGTCCAAACGAGAAGTTCATACACGGCTTGGTCAGGTCGCGAAGACTGCTTCGCGCTTTACCTTTCGTGAATATACTCATCCGTCCAACCACGCTCTCGATCGCACGATGAATTCGATGATTCATCGTCTTCGCCGGTTCTACCGACACAAACGTGCCGTCAAAATAGTCCGGCATCGCTTTTGACTTACCTTTCGTAAGAGACGATCCACTGGCCTCAGCATGTTTTGCGGACGGCGCAGTTTCAGCCATCGCCATAGAAGAGCCACATGCGATCGCGATCGAAAATACAGATACAAGTACTGGTGTTTTCATACAAACCCGAGGGTAGCGGAAAGTAACAAGGCAGCACAGAGCGCCTAAGCTGTTGAAATATAATAACTTTAACGCTACCGTTTGAATTTCATGAATTACAATATTTATCAAACATTACACCCAGTTACCGAGATAAAACTCGATGAAAACCCCAGATGCGAACGCCCAAACCGTAAAACTACTCTGGTACAATACTTTTTTATTACACGGTTTCTCGATCGGCCCCATGCATCAATTGGCCGCCAAGCCACAGCTCACCAACCGCGCACGTGAGCTCGGCACGCGACTTCAAAAGCTCATCGATGCTGCCGCCATCGATTCCAATAATGAACCGAAATTGATTTTCGCACTCTGCGAAGTCTTCAGCCCCAAGACCTTTACGCTCATTCACGAACAGCTAGATATCAACACAACACGCTTCGCAACCGGACCCCAGAGCGGCCCACACGCACTTCTCACCACACCCGACGCTACCGACCTTTCTCAACATTTCCCCCGATGGCTACTCAACGTCGTCAAAGCCTCACGCGGCGCACTGCCCATCGCAAGCGGCCTCTACACACTCACCAGCGGTCTGCCCATCACCCGCACTGCCGCCCAGCCATTTCGCCTGGTCGCAAAAGACCTGCCCCAAAAACCGCCGCACAAATTCACCGACTGGAGTCTACTCAATCGCGGAAATCCCCTGCGCGACCCGGACTTCTGGGCAAACAAAGGCATTTTACTCACCGAAATCGACCTTGGCCCCGGCAAAATCGAGCTCTACTCCACACATCTATTCTCCGGCCAGGTTTTCGGAGACGCCATGCTCATCACTCTTCGGCGCCTCCAAAAACTTCAGCTCTCCGGCGTTTTACCCTTCAAACTCCCTTTCAAAAAACCACTTCATGCGCTGGTCCAATCATCATTCGTCAAAAAACTCTCCAAACGTCTCGAAAAATACCAACAGTTCTTCGATCTCCGCCCACCCCAACGCCTGCAAATTCAAAGCGGACAACTCCAACAACTCGTGGACTTCATCATCCAACACCACCGCCCCGAAAACATCGTTCTACTCGTCGGCGACCTCAATCTCGATGCCTACGATCCGCAATCACACGCCCTACTTTCCGAAGCCATCGGTAAACTCAAAGACCACGGCATCCGACTACAAGATACGCGTCACGAATTCCAAAAAAATCCCCATATCTATACAACCATGATCCCCAACGAGCTGCTGTTCCATACCCACCAGCCCGAACAACTAGCCCGGGCCGCCGCAATTCAGTCCGCCGGTGACACGGCCGATATCCCCGACAAACAATGGTTGGATTACATCTTCGTACAAAAAGAAGAAGCGCAACACGCCTGCTCGATCAACATCATCGACCTCGCGCTGCGCCCCTTTGCTCGCCATCCGTCACCGGATCAAACCATGCACTTTTTATCCGACCACATCGGCCTTGAAATCAGCCTCCGCGCATCGCCCAAACCTTCTTGAAGACACGCTCGGCATTCTCCCCACTGATCGCCAAAATATCCTGTTCGCTATAGCCTCGCTCGCGCAAACCGGCCGAAACACGCTGAATATCACGACAATCTCGATGATCGCTCAAAATCGACGGCAACCAGCCATCATAATCCGAGCCAATCGCCACATGCTCCAACCCCACACGCTCCAAAACATACTCTAAATGATCCAACATCACGCTCGTATCCGCGCGCAAACGACCCGCCAGATACGACGGCGCAAAAATCAATCCAATCACGCCACCCGTTCCCGCAATAGCATCGATCTCCGCATCCGATATATTACGCGCATGATCGTACACCCCTTTTGCCCCCGTATGCGTACAAAAAACAGGCGCAATACTCGCTTCACACGCATCCAACGTACTCGGCGTATTCACATGCGCCACGTCCACCGCAATCCCGACCCGATTGCATTCACGGATCACCTCGCGCCCAAAACCCGTCAACCCGTCCTTCTCATTGGCCCCACGCCCCATCGACGGCGTCGCTGCCTGGTTTTTCGAGAAATGCGTCAACGTTAAATACATCACGCCGCGCTCCGCAAGTTCAGCAACCCGCTCAACCTTGCCATTGAGCATGTGCGCACCCTCAACACCCGCCGCAAGCCCGAGCTTGCCCTGCTTGCGCGCAGCCTCCCAGTCCTCCGGCGTACGCACGCGATAACAGCGCTCATCCTCAGCCGCCAACTTATCCAGATAATCAAGCTGCCGGTTCGCCTCGCGCCAGCCACGCTCACTCTCCCACGGGAAATAATGAACCCCCATGCAAGCCCCAAGATATCCAGCCTCAATCATCCGCGGAATATCCGCATGCCAGAACAACGGCTGACCCGACATTCCCGCCCGGTGCTCACGGCGAACATCGTACCCGAACAGACGTTGCTGAATGATACTATCCACGTGCAAATCAAGAAAAGTAGGTTTTGCCATAACAACTCTCACATCCAATTAGCGTTATTAACTCGGGCATGTATCTTGGTTCCACGATGTTCCAAGATTGCAATCTAGCAATTTAGTGTCCCAACCATAAGCATGGAGTTCAAAAGATGAAATTTAAAACTGAAAAAACCGAAGAACAATGGAAACAAGAGCTAGATCCAGAAACCTACCGCGTCGTTCGCCAATGCGGAACCGAAGCGCCCTTCACCGGAAAATTCTACGAACACAACGAAGACGGCGTTTACCAGTGCATCGCCTGCAATCAACCGCTCTTTGACTCCACCAGCAATTTCGACTCCGGCTGCGGATGGCCAAGCTTCGATAAGCCCATCACCGCCGACGCCGTTTCCGAGCGCAACGATACTTCCCACGGCATGCAACGCACGGAAGTCCTCTGCAGCGGCTGCGGCGCACACCTCGGTCACGTCTTCAACGACGGCCCGCCCACCACCGGACTCCGCTATTGCATCAACTCCGTCTCGCTGGATTTCGAACCACGCGGCTGATTACAAACTTGTGCTCATTTTCGATCTTCTCTATGTTAAGCATCTCGACAATCAAAAAGTCGTGCTCATGGAGATAATCGAAAATGAAGTCTAAAATTTATAAGTCTTGCAAAACCCTCGCCAAAACAGCCCTCGCTGCCTCACTCAGCGTTTCGCTCCTCGGAGCAACCGCCTTTGCACAGAAAGCGCCGGCAAAGCCCTCCCCAAACCCAGACATCGAACTTCAAAAAGTTGATGGTCCCCGCAAAACCGGTCGTAAACGTGTTTCTGAAACCGACCAGCAGCCCAACAACGGCCAAAAACCTGGCAAGCAACTCGGCAAAGACGACGAACGTCCTCAGCCACAAGGGCTAAAACTAGGACATGGCCAAGACAAAGGCCAAGGACCAGCAAAGGGACAAGCACAAGCCGAATCAGCGAAATCACAAAACTCGCCAACGATTCGTCGACTCGACGCAGATAAAGTCCAGGAACTTCGCACCCGCATTCGCACCGAACGCAGTGCACGCATCCGCGACGGACGGTTTCAAGAAGAACGCACCAAGAACATCCGACGCCTCGTTCAAATCGAGCGCGTCCGCCAACTCGCTGAAGACAGCGGTGATCAAGCGCTCCTTGAACGTGCCAATCAGCTTCGCGACAAAGAAATTCAACGCCACACACGCAAGCTCGTAAAACTTCGCGTGGACGGCGCCCAACGACGACGAGACCTCATCAAGGAACGTGTGGAAAACGTCGAATTGGAGAAGGTTCAATAATGCGCACGCCTATGAACGCAAGGATCCCCATGTTTTTCAAACAAGTTAACCGCACTTTCACACTCTCTCTACTTTGCGCAGCACTGCTTTTTAGCGTCGCCTGCGACAAAACCCCAGAGTCCGCCACAGAAGTACCTGAAAGCACCCAGCCTGCCACCGCATCCGCAGAGCAAGCGCCCGAAGCCAGCGAAAACGCAGCGACTGCCAGCCCCAAGCAAATCGAAAAAATTCAGGCCAACACCGCCGCGATGCGCGACCAATTTCAGAAAGAAGCCAACACCTCCATCACCAACGAAAACGCCAAAGCTGTACTCGCTGAGATCGAAAAAGAACTCAACGAAGAAATGGCCGAACTCGATCGAGAAGTAGCGCCCACACCCGCTAACTAAAAAAATCTTCTCCCGAACGCACAAAACGCGCACCGTGTTACGAGGCTTTTAGCCTCCACGGTGCGCGTTTTATTGAAAGCATCACAGTATTTTATTAGCTCAGACTCCGCCCAACGTATTCAAAAACCGCTCGACCTCATCCCCAATTTCAGTCGCATGCCCCAGCAAACCCGTGTGCGTCGCCGCTGCCAGATGCAAATGCTGCGAATTCGGAATCAACTCCGACATCCTCACCCCCAGATGAGGCGGCGCAAACGCATCCCGTCCACCCGTGATCAACAACACCGGCACATCGATGGTTTCCAACAGATCTTCCGCCGAATGATCCTGCGCAGCCTTGCCCATCGCATACCAGGTCGCAGCATCGATCGCGCCCAGATGCTTATAAAAAGGCTGCATCGCCGACGAATCCACCGTGTCGCACACGATCCCAAGTCGCTTCACCAGACGATGCGTTCCCGGCAACCGAGAACCATAAAAACCCGTCCGCAACATCGCGCCAGCACCGCGTGAACCCGCCATCGAAAACGCACGATACGCCAACTTACCCAGCCGAGGATCGACCAAATTATCAAATGGACGACCAAAAGGCCCAAGAATCGGCACAATCGCATTGATCCGGTCCGGAAATTGACGCCAGGCTTCCAACACGATCTGGCAACCAAACGAAACACCGAGCAATGTCGCCTTTTCAATGCCAGCCGCATCCATCACGCGCCGCAAATCATCCGCACACGACGGCACACCGACCGCACGCATATCCCGCGCCGGCGCCGATCTACCATGCCCCTTCAAATCCCACGTCACCAACTGACCGCGGTTCGCAAGCCGCCCGAGCAACGGCTCCCAATAAAAACTCGACGTCGCAAAACCGTTCGTAAACAACAACGGTGCCGAAGCATCAACGCTCCGACCCGTACTCTGATACGCCAACGACGTTCCGTCCGCAGCAACCGTAAAACGTAGCGAATTCATCTCACTCATACTCTGATATCCTTCGTATTCGCGTCTCAAACAAAGACCCATCCAACTGCACCCAGCCGCGCTCCGCACCCTCGCCGACCAAAACCCACCATTCCTGCTCCAGTGGCTCCAGTCGTAGCTTGCCCGCACCGCCGTCTGCGTTCGCCTGAAAATCTTTGCCAGGGCAATCTCCCATGTAAATCTTCTCATTCACACCGAGATAACAAGTTTCATCGCCCACAAACTGATACAATTCGATCGATTCGCCCTCTTTGATCTCTAAAGTCACGTTCTGATCGATCATTTCTTCCGGCTCAACCGGTTCCGCCGTCGGATCAAATTCGACGACTTCCATACGCGTGTCTCTCAACGCATAAAACGGCCGCGTCGCATAAACAACAACGCGTGAATCAGTCCATTCCACTTCACTGCCATCGTCCCAACCGCGACGCGCAACTTCCTCACTCTCCACACGCGGAAACGCACGAAGCACCACGGTTTCCTCGCCACCAAGCCACGTCACACTAAACGTTGACATATCGCGACGGCCCGGCCAAGACTCGACCTCCAGCAATCCCTTCTCAGGCCGTTGCTGCGCACTACCCGTATCCGTCTGCGCGTTTTGTGTGTCCTTGCCACCCGCATTTTCCGCGATAACATCCTCACGTTGCGCTGCTTCGGAATCTTTTGACCCCGACTCACGCTTTTCACATCCCACAAGACTGCATGTCCCCAGAACCAAAAATAGGAGTAAAACGCCCTTAAAACCTCGGACACGCAACATATTTTTCCCTAATCTCATCCGTCCCTCTCAACAAACCCCGATACAATGCGTATGCTAACAACCAGATCGTAATTCTTCTTTCCAATAGCAAGTTTTCCTGCACGCCACAAAAGAATAGCCAACGAGTTTATCCACAATGTCTACTTCAATGCGCAAAAATCTCGTCGTCCCTCTCGTTCTCGCTGTACTCGTCGTGACCTTCGCAGGCATTGCGATTATCAAGACAAAAACCTCAAAATCCGACGCCAACCAACCCACCGAAGAATCCGCTCGCACAAACGCACCACCGCTACCAGATGCTCTACAAGAACTCTCCGACCAATGCGATGAAAACAATATTCTCGCCTGTTATCAGCTCGCCACGCAACTGGTTATCGACGAACTGGTGCCCGTCGACGTCGACCGCGCGCGACCACTTTTTGAAAAAGCCTGCCGCGCCGACCACATCCCCGCCTGCACCGACCTCGGCTACAGCTACGAAAACGGCCAAAACGGCGCCGAACCCGACTACGACATGGCCGACAAATGGTACAAAATCGCCTGCGATGCCGGCGACGACCACGCCTGCGCAAGTATGATCCGTGAAGGCTCCGACGAAGAACGCGAAACACTGGAAAACGCCTTCAATCGCCTCACCGAAGCCTGCGACGCCGATAACTTCCTCGCGTGCATCGAACTCGGCGCGTTCTATACCCTCGGACAAGGCGTCCCCGAAGACCGCAGCTTCGCCTACAACCTCTACACAAAAGCCTGCGAAGGCGGCGCAATGCTCGGCTGCTACTATCTCGGCTCCGTTTACGCAGAAGGCTCCGGAGTTACCCAGGACATCAAACAGGCCCACCACTATTACGAAATGGCCTGCACAGGCGGCGAAATCAGCGCATGCAACAACCTGGCCTCACTACTCGACCAGCGCGCACGTAAAAACCCGGCCGATCCTTCATCCGCCAAAGACATCGCACGTGCACGCAAACTCTACGAACAATCCTGCGACGCCGAAAACACCGCAGGATGCCACAACCTGGCCGTCATGCTCCAGGAAGGCCGCGGCGCGCCCATCGATCTTGAGCGCGCCCATGAACTATTCTCCTCCGCCTGCGAACAAGGTGAAGGCGCCGCCTGCCACAGCCTCGCTATTCTCTTCGCAAACGATGAAACCAGCACCGAAGACGATTCCCCGCGCACCTTCAAACTCTATCAACAAGGTTGCGAATTCGATTTTGCACCCGCATGCCACAACCTCGGCATGATGTACGCAACCGGACAAACCGAGAGCGGCGAACCGGATTTCGAAAGCGCTCGCACAGCGCTGGCCAACGCCTGCGAAGCAAAGCACTATCCCGCCTGCTACTTCCTCGCCCTACTCTTCCAAAACGGCCAGGGCGGAGAAGTTGACGAGCAATTCGCCGCCGAACTCATGAAAACCGCCTGCGATGGCGGCGAATCAAATGCCTGCGACGCCCTCTGAGCTATCCCGAACCTCTTTGCAACTCACCGCATCACGCGTATATAAAGTCGCCTGTTCTCCCAACGTGGCCGGCTGTGACGACTGTTCACGCCGCCACTAATTTAAATGACAATATTTGGTTGTTTATTATTTTCCTAAGGAGCTTTTTTCATGCGTACCCGTATCCTTCTACTTGCCCTCATCTTCGTTTCCTCCGTCGCCTGCAACGGCCAAAAAATGACCCCGGCCGAAGCCGCCAAACTCGACGCAGCACTCAGCCAGTCCGACGACGATAAGAACAAAGACAACAAGGCCGAAGAAGTCAAAAACGCCGAGAAACCAGAAGAACCAGCCAAGGCCGAAACAGCCCCCGGAGAGCGCAATCCCGCACTCACCAACCCCTCGCTTGCCAACGAAACCGCACCCGCTACCTACAAACTCAAATTCGAAACCACCAAAGGTGATTTCACCGTCGATGTCACCCGCGAATGGGCTCCGAACGGTGCTGACCGCCTCTATAACCTGGCCAAAATCGGTTACTTCAACGACGTCGCCTTCTTCCGCGTCATCAAAGGCTTCATGGTCCAATTCGGAATCCACGGCGACAGCGACGTCAACAAAGCCTGGCGCGAAGCACGCATCGCCGACGATGAAGTCAAACAAAGCAACGCCCCCGGTTACGTAACCTTCGCAACC
>JBEBSM010000119.1:0-9858 GCA_040394315.1 Lujinxingia vulgaris | reverse complement strand
CGAGGCCGCCGGCGAATAGAATTTTGCGATGTGTAGCTTGTCTCTATATTTCGACTCGCCTGGGAGGGATTCAAACGACTGAGGGCATACAGAACTTAGTCCTGTTTTGGGAGTCGAGTATGAGAGGAATCGAGATTGTGACGGAGTTTCTGGGGAAAGTAAGCTATCCGATCGATAAAAATAAGCTGGTTGAGGCGGCACACAATTTCCGCATGGGTGATGATGTCATACAGACGGTGGAGGCGTTGCCGAACAAGGTTTTTGCAAGTTTGGAGGACGTGATCCCTTATGTTCAGAAACAAAATGCCGGAAAGGCAGTAGGCGGCATCGGGAAAAATATCGGAGACGCGCTCGGTGGATCGCATTAAGATCTCTGAAGCGTTTAAAAATTCATGAAAAGCACTTCTTCGGTGCACGATCGCTTACGAAAGAGCTGGCGTTCTGATAGACGTCAAGAATCCTCGTTAACTGCGCGAGCGCTTGGGGTTAAAGTAAGTTTTGCCGAGAAATAGCGGAGCAGCGGCGGGGGGCGTTTGCAAAGTACTTCAAAAGTAGGGTCGGAAGTACTTGCCAGAATACAGATCCTCGTTGTAGCGTCCGAAATGTTGATTATGAGAGGTAAAGCTTTGGAAAAAGGCTTGCTTTTCCAACCAAAGACCGTTAGTAGAATCTCCCCCCGACAGGTGTGGGAGTTTTGCGTTTGAGAAATATTGGAGAAGAGTTATGCGCGAAAAAATTAAAATGTTGTCATCGGCTGGTACCGGCTTCTTCTACACGACGATGAAGAACAAGCGGAATACGCCTGATAAGCTGCGTCTCAAGAAATTTGATCCTGTCGTGCGCAAGCACGTCGAGTTTGTGGAAACCAAACTCCGATAAGTAGTTTTGGGTCTTCACTGTCGACTTCTTTTAGAATTTTTAAAGAGAAAAAATATGTCCAAGTATGGAAAGATCAACTGGCGGCGTCGCCGCAAGGTTGATCCGTTTGATCAGAACCCCTCCTGGCGTTTAGATTACAAAAACCCTGAGCTTCTGAAGCTTTTCGTGACGACGACCGGGAAAATTCTTCCTCGCCGCATCACGGGTGTAAATTCGCGTAATCAGCGTCGTCTTCGTCGTGCGATTTTGCGTGCACGTCAGATTGCTCTGCTGCCTTACACCACGCACAGCTCCTAAAAAGCTGCGCGACCGTTTGTTGCGCAGATGCTATTGCAGGGCCCGGTCTACCTTGAGTATCCATGATATTGAAGTGCTAGATGTACGGGCCTTGTTGCGTTTTGCAAAAAAGCGGTATCGTGTTGCGTTGCCTTCGTTGGAATAGGCAGAGGATCGGGTAGAAACGCTAGACATAGAATGGCGAATTCGATAGTGTGGTTGCACCTGTCTACTGTTAATTGGTCTGTAGGACGGGCTTCAGGCTTCGATGTGAGAGGAAAATATGGGTTCGGAAACGAAAAGTCGGCGTTGGAGTGGATTAGTTTTGGCGAGTGTGGCTGCGGCCGGACTCGTTGTTGCGTGTAATACACATCCTGCGGAATTCGTGGATACGAAAGTCGCGATCGAAATAATCAAGCAACACGACGCTGATGTGACGCCAAAGCTCGATATTCTGTGGATGATCGATAACTCCGGTTCGATGTGTCAGGAGCAAAAAGCGCTTCGTGATAACTTCGATGAGTTCATCAACGTTCTGGCGGAAATCGACCTCGACTTTCATCTTGGGATCACCACGACGCACTACATTACGCCGGATCACGAATCCACGCTTGGTAAGCGCGAGCCAGTGGCGCTGCCCGGCCATCTTCAGCTAACACCGCAGCCGCTCCCGGGCTTTGATCGTTCTTGCTATTACAAGACGAATGCCGACGGAACTGCAGATTTGAATGCGCCCCTTGAGCCGATTCTGGATGCGATTAACGCAGCGATCGAATGTACGACCGATCCTGACAAGTATGCGCATTTGAAGACGCCCGATATGGATAAGCTGCGTTGTACGCTGGATGCCTCAACCTGGCGGCCAACGCTCGGGTGTAAAACGGCAGATGAGGTTCCAATCGAGAACTTCTTTCCGGATCCGGCCGATTATCGCGTGTTTGCCAAGGACGGCCGTAAGTTCTTGCGCGCAGAAGATTATCGTAATGAAGACCGAACGCTTCGGATTGACGAATTGCGTCGCGACTTCTCCTGCGCCAGTATGGTCGGAATGCGCGGTTATGGATTCGAGCAGGGTCTGGCAGCGATTGTAAAATCGGTTGATCCAGAACTCACGGGTGGACCAGAAGGCGCGATTGGCGAGTTCCCGAATGCTGGCTTTTTGCGTGCTGATGCGCGTACCGGCATTATTATCGTCTCCGATGAGAATGACTGCTCGCACAACGGTAAGCTGGATGAACAGGATACCTGTGGTTCGGCAATGTGTGAGATGTCTGAAAACTTGAGTCCAAGCCCGCTTCTTTCCGTCGCTGATTTGAAGACCAAGCTGATGGACAACCTCGCCGCTTCGATGGGGACTGCTGTGCCCGTGGATGATGTCATTGTTGCATCGATTCACGGACCTTATCAGCCCTATCCTTATACGTATCCGTCCGATCAATTCAAAGATCCGAAGTCGGTCGGTGGTAAAAATCAGTGTCTGCAAGGATGGGAGATTCCGCCGAGTTGCGCGAGTTTGAAAGGTATTGCATTCTCGGGACATCGCTATGATCGCTTCATTCGCCAGTTCTCAAAGTTCTTTCCCTCGGTTCCTGCGAACGATCCAGACGCTCCTGTTGCCGGCTTGATCTGCGAAGACTTTGGTACAGCGCTGGAAGATATTGCGAATCTTTTCCGTACCGAGAGCGGCGGATGCATCCAGGATATCTATCGATGCGATAACGCTGATGATAGCTGTCCGTCCTTTGCGTACTCTGGTGATAGTGGAACGTGTACGCTTTATCCGCAGGGCGATCAGGGTTATTACTGCGACAGCGGGATTCAGGTTCGTATTCATAGCGATGAAGCCGACGCAGCTGCTCGATTGGAAGCGACCGGTTATTGTGAGCCAGGAAGCATTGATACCGCTGATTATCCGGGTGGTTGTGTTGTCCAGCGAGCGAATTATCGTCTGGACGCCTGCCCGGGTGATGGAAAGGGTGTTGCGCTGGAATGGCAAGATCCTCAGGCGCACAACGTTTTGAGCGGCATCGTTACGCAGATCCGTTATGCGAAGTTACCGCCACAAGAGTAAGAACGTGTTCGTCATAATTTTCCGATGAGCGGAATTTAACAACGGGTGGGAGAAGTACTGAAGCGGTTTGTTAAATAGGCGTAATTAGATATGCCGACCTTGACAAGCCGCTTCTTTATTTGCTTTACATTCAAGTCGTTCGTGAGTTTGGGAATTGTGGGGTTCATACGTAAACAATTGCGTGAAATGAAGATGCTGATTCTTGAGCTTGTCGTCACTACGGGTTATGCTGAAGAACACAATTAGGCATGTGTAAAGTGTAATAAATTGTTACACGTGCTTACAACTTTGATGGGAAGGAGCCTTAGGGCATGACTGAGCGCGACCAATCAGCAATAAAAACCGGTCTGGAAAGGGCAGCTTTTGAGCACCGGCGCCGTCAGTTGCGAACTCGTTTGCCGGATTGCGCGTGCCTGAGTTGTATGTCGGTCGTGTACGTAGAAGAAGAGCGTTGCGCGGAATGCCAGGGTGTCCGCCCGGAGAATGGTTGGGCTTTGTTGGGCGATGTTCCTGAGCTATGGCTGGGAAAAGTGCTCGATAACCGTTATTTGATCATCAAGCAGCTCGGTCAGGGCGCATCCGCCGCGGTATACCGCGCGGAGTCGATGTCAATTTCGCGCCAATTTGCGATCAAGATTATTCATACAGGTCAGGGGCAAAACTCGGAACTCATTGTTGAGCGCCTGAGTCGTGAAGTGGAAGCGTTGGGTCGCCTGCGCAATCCGCACATCGTTTCGTTCTATGAAGTATTACAGCTTTCCGGGCAATATGTTGCCGTCGTAATGGATCTCATTGAGGGGCATACACTGGAAGCGTTGGTCGCAAGCCAGGGCTCTTTGAGTATCGGACGTGCGAGCACGCTGTTGCGCCAGATTGCCAATGGATTGTTCGAAGCGCATCAAATCGGCATGATCCATCGCGATCTAAAGCCGGAAAATATCATGGTTGAACGATTGCCGGCTGGCGATGACTTCGTGTATGTATTGGATTTTGGCATCGTTCAGATCGAAGGCTACCAGGCCGGCGTTAACATGACGCATGGTTTTATTGGAACGCCTTTGTACGCCAGTCCAGAACAAGCGTTTGCAGGTACGATCGATCACCGCAGCGATATTTATAGCCTGGGTGTCGTGTTATTTTTCATGCTCACCGGCCGGCCGCCTTTTATAAGCAATAATGTTTACGAAGTGTTGCGGATGCAAATTCGCACGCCCGCCCCACGACTGAATGCGATTCGACCGGATCTTACCTTTCCGGCTGCGCTTGAAGATCTGATGCAACGCATGATGGCCAAGTCGCCGGAGGAGCGTCCGCGGGATCTTTCTCAGGTTATCGAAGAACTCGATCACCTGATTGCGCTTGGATCGTCGGATGTTTATTCACTGGAGCCAGGCCGCGTGCGTGAGCAATCTTCGCCGCATGGAGCCGTGCCGATTCCGATGGGGACTGCGCCCAGCGTAGGTTTTGAGCGAAGTGAACACGAAAGCGGTGGGACAATACATGGCGGGTTAACACGCAAGCCGGCGGAAACGCCGCTGTTCGTGCGCCATGATACTCCGACTCGTCAGCTTATGCCGCCGGAGGTTAAGCCCATTCCAGCGCGCGTTAGCTTCAATATTACGGAACCGGAAATCGCGGATTATGGTCTGGGAGTACGGACGGACGATTATTCTTCGACCGTTGAGTTTAGCGAAAAACTCAGCCAGCCGAGTGCTCGATTTAGTGGTGTATTTTCTCAGGCTCCCTTGCATGTGGTTCTGGAAGAAAATACGGATGTTTTAAGAATTTACGACGATCTGGGTAATCCTCCACGTCTTGTGAACGTGTCGCATAAGTCCGCAAGCAGTGCGATGGCGCTGACGGAGACAGATATTCTTCTCGGTCATAGTGATGGAAGTCTGTCCCAGATAGCGTTGGATGGTAGTGACGTTAAGCAACACTTTTTGGACATTCGACAGGTTCCTCTGACGGCCATCGCAGCAGATTTCCACGGGCGCATGATCGTTGCGGGATCGAGTTCCGGGCGACTCTACGTTTACACATCGCGTAAACAAGAAGAATGGTCGCGTTTGCGAAGCGGAACTGCTGTGCAAAGTCTGGCGTTGAGTGAAGATAACGAAGCGCTTGCGGTTTCGCGCGAAGGCGGCCAGATAGAGATCTATCAGATGGCGACACCGCGAACCCCTGTGCTCGAAATTGACGCCGGTGGCACGGTTTCCACCATGGCCATATCTTCCGGCAACTATTTCCTCGCCGTGACGGTAGAACAGACGATTGTAAAGCTTTATCACATGCTTACGGGCCAGCTCATCTTGACCAAAAACGTCGACGTTGCGAAAGTGCTGTCGCTTCGTTTTTCGGAAGCCAGCCGTCCGATTGTCTTTTTTGAGCGTGATAATCAACTGCAAGTGCAAGATCTGCAGGCGATGATGGTGGCGTAAAGGGCGTGGTTGTTCTGCTTACCGCCTGTTTTTTAGAAAAATATAATAAGGAATTGCATGAGGATTCTGTACGGTGTTGTCGGCGAAGGAATGGGACATGCAATTCGTAGCGCTGTCATTCTCTCAAAACTAATTGCCGACGGACACGATATCCATATCGTTGCATCCGGCCGTGCTTACGAGCTGTTGGAGCGTCAATTTCCTTCGGTACGTCGCATCTGGGGATTGACCATTGCGATGGGTAATAACGAGGTAAAACGGCGAGAAACCGCGGCCATCAATGCGCTGGGTGCAATTGCCGGATTGCCGCAAAACGTGCGCGGTTACTTCGATGTCATGCGCAAGTTTGAGCCGGATGTCGTGATCAGCGACTTTGAGAGTTGGAGCTGGTTATTTGCCAAGGCCCACAAGGTTCCGCTGATTTGCATCGATAATATTCAACTGATCAATCGTTGCTTACACGAAGCGGATATTATCGCCGGCGAGCATGCAGATTTTCGGTTGGCGAAATCCATCGTGAAGAGCAAGTGTCCGCGTGCCGATCATTATCTGATAACGACCTTTGTGTACCCGCCGATTCGCAAGCGAAATACGACGTTGGTGCCACCGATTTTGCGCGATAGCGTTCTCAATGCAGAGGTTCGCGAGGGCGAGCATTTGCTGGTGTATCAGACGTCCGAAACCTTTTCGCATCTGCCCGAAATGCTCAAAAAACTCGATTGCCCGGTGTATATTTACGGGCTTCGTCGTGGTCTGGAGCAAGATGTTCAAGAAGGCAATTTGCTGTACAGGCCCTTCGATGAAGTACAGTTTGTGGAAGATCTGGCCAGTTGCCGGGGCGTCGTCGGTTCGGCCGGTTTTACGTTGATTGGCGAAGCCCTGCATTTGCAAAAACCGTATCTGGCAACGCCGGTCGGCAATCAGTTCGAACAGCTGATGAATGGTCGTTATCTGGAGAGTCTTGGCTACGGACTTTGCGAGCCGGAGCTTGAGGAAGAGGGACTTTTGCACTTTATGAAAAACATCCCACGCTATCGGGAAGCATTGCAGTCATATCCGCGCCAGGATAATTCTCGGTTGTTCACCCAATTGGATGTGCTTCTTCAGCAACACGCGGTGCCGCTGTAAGTGGCAATTCAAGCAGGGAGCTTGTTGTCATCGTTGTCGGGTTGTGATAAATCGGTAGGATAGGCTTTTGCGCATCAATAATACGTGCGTGTGGAAAAACAGTAACAAATTATAGGTATCAATTTGGCTATTAAATTACGCTATGCCGGCAACACTCACGTCGGCATGAAACGTGGCCATAACGAGGATAGTCTTCGCCTGGTACCTGAAGAAAATCTGTACATGGTGGCCGACGGCATGGGTGGTCACGCGAGCGGCGAAGTAGCTTCGGCGCTGGCTGTAGAGACCGTGGAAAGCTTTTTTCGCGATACTTCTCAGGACGAAGATATTACGTGGCCTTACAAGATGGAAAAAGGTCTTCGTTTCGAGGAAAACCGTCTTGGAGCAAGTATCAAGCTTGCGAATCTGCGAATCTTTGAAGCCGCGTCGCAAAATGCCGGTCAACATCGAATGGGCACGACGATGGTTGCGTTGTTCGTAGCCAGCGATTTTGTGTTTTTCGGCCATGTTGGCGATAGTCGCGTGTATCGGCTTCGCGGTGATGTGCTGACTCAGGTTACCGAAGACCATTCGTTGTTAAACGATTGGATCAAGATGAAAGAGCTCACGGAAGAAGAAATTGAGAACTTTCCTCACAAAAACGTAATCGTTCGTGCGCTGGGTATGAAAGAAACAGTGCAGGTCGATGTTGCGCATGAATCGCCGGAGCATGGAGATCTCTATCTTCTGTGTTCGGATGGTCTCAACGGGATGATTACCGATGAGGTCATGCGCGATATTATGGTGCGCGAGCGTGCCAGCCTTGAGAAAACCTGTGATGCGTTGATTCAGGCAGCAAACGAGAACGGCGGCACGGATAATATTACCGTGGCGTTGGTGGAAATTATCAAAGAGTAATTTTAAATTTAATTTCAGCGATGGTGGTTTTGTGAATGATGAACGTTTACATCCTCTCTCTGAAACCCATTCTTCAAATCCGGAAGAACGCTCGGAGGCCTCGTCTGCAACGCGTGTAGTTGTGTTGACGGGGTTGAGTGGGTCAGGAAAGTCGACGGCAATCCGTGTTTTGGAAGACCTCGGCTTTTTTTGTATCGACAACCTGCCGGTACCGCTGCTCCGCAAGGTTTTAGAGCTTGCGGGAACCGGATCCGGGCGTGGCTCGATTCAAAAACTGGGGTTTGTGGTCGATACGCGTGATCGTCTATTTCTTGATCAGGCGACCGAAAATATCGAACAGTTGCGCAGCGAGGGATTTAACGTCCAGGTCATCTTTTTGGATGCTGATGACGATGTTCTGGTTCGCCGCTATAGCGAAACCAGGCGGCGTCATCCGCTGAGCGATGGTGGCACGGTTCGCGATGGGATTCGTCGTGAGCGTGAGGCGCTGGCTGCACTTCGCGAAGGCGCGGATATGACGTTGGATACAACGAATCATACCGTGCACACGCTCAAAGCATTTTTTCATTAATATTTTGATAGCGAAACGAGTGATAGCTTCAAGATTAAGCTTCTGAGCTTCGGTTTTAAGTACGGCCTGCCGGTGGAATGCGACCTGGTGTTCGATCTGCGGTTCTTGCCAAATCCGTATTTTGTCGAAGGTATGCGTGAAAAAACCGGGCAGGACGAAGCCGTGCGCGAATATGTGCTGGGATTTCCGGAAACCGGGCGGTTTATTTCGCTGTTTCAGGAGATGACCGAATTTATGTTGCCGATGTACGAGCGCGAAGGCAAAAGCTATTTGACGATCGGAATCGGCTGCACGGGTGGAAGGCATCGCTCGGTTGCGGTGTCTGAAACCGTGGCGGAGCGATTGCGTGGGCGCGGCTGGAAGTGTGGAAATCGCCACCGAGATATCGAGCGGTAAAGTTTTGGAGCACGCTTATACGAATCGCTGCGTGCCTTTAACAATCGTTGAACTCTCCTCGCCTTCAGGCCGCTGATAGCGGGGATCGAGTAGATCGTTGATACGATCCATGACCAGATCTGTAACACCGCGGAAGTTTACTTCGTATTTTTCTTCTGTCTGGCGCGTAAATGGCAAAAAATCCTCCTCGATTGCGAATTCAGCCAATTCGACGTCGGGTCGGAGCGGCTTTCCAATGCGGTAGGTGATTTTGCCGCCGCGCGAAAGCGGATTATTTCCGGGATAGGCATCATCCGAGCCGTTGCATCCCACGGGTACGATGGCAGCGCCGAGGCGAAGTGCCATCTGGGCAACGCCGGTGTGGCCGTCGCTGAGACGATGTGCGCGTGTGCCTTCCGGAAAAACCAGGATATTTAGCCCCTGGTCAAAGGCTTCGAAGTTGAGCGCGATAAAGCGATTCATCATGCGATCGAAGAGCTCGGCCATGGCTTCGAAATACGATTGTTGGTGCGGATCGAAGGGCATGCCAAGAATATCTCGCGAGGTATCCAGCAGGGCGAGTACTTCCGGCAGGACACCGTTTTCGGCGGCGGCTTCGCGAACGCTTCGTGTGTTGGTTTGACCAGCGTCGATGGCGTCGCGAAGCAGTCGGTACGCCGTGTCGCTGGGAGAATGCCCGAGCGTTTGCTGCGCATCGGCAGCGATCAGATAGCCGCGCGATGGCACGGGCATATTGCCCATCGAAACCATGAATTTTCCGACGGCCTTATTGTTGAAGTACTTGCCTTTAACCCAGGTCGTTGTAAATCGCTCGTATTCTTTGAATAATTTGTATTGAAACGGCCAGTAATTATAACGATCGGTGTGATTCATCGCCAGGATTACGGGCTGATCTTTGGGCGGAAGATTTTCGCCGCCTTCAACGACAATATTTGTGCGTGTGAGCGGAAATTTGAAATTCGGCATCAACACGAAATTCGCCATAAAGACCTGGCCGAACGGTCGTCGCGACAATTTGATTGCGTTCATTACATCAAGCGTAAGCATAGGATCGGCAGCCTTAAAAAGCGTTTACAAGAGTTATTCAACGTGTCGTTGGTCGTCGACGTTTATACGAAGTTCAGGGTGCGGGCAAACGCAATCATAATGGATTACCGCTGGGGCGTGCTGGCCGCGCCGAACCACATTTTACCGGGACA
>JBEBSM010000118.1:0-9887 GCA_040394315.1 Lujinxingia vulgaris | reverse complement strand
CCAGAAAACCTGGGCTGTTGAGTGAAATCAGGTGGTCGGTGACCAGAAAACCTGGGCTGTTGAGTGAAATCAGGTGGTCGGTGACCAGAAAACCTGGACTGTTGAGTGAATGCAGGTGGTCGGTGACCGGTTGGAGCTTTTGGGGGGGGTGGGTGGCAATTGACGGGTGAGAAAAGAAGGGGTTGGTTGCGTTTTGGGGGGTGTGCGTGATACTTGGAGGGGTGAATTGAGTTGTCCGGGTTGATGAAATTGGCGGAGTGTCGGGTGTGATGCTTCGGAGAAGAATATGGAAATGAGTATGCCGTCCCTGCCGGGGATAGGTGATTTGATTGGGGGGCGCTTTCGGGTTCTGGAGATTTTGGGGACCGGTGGGTTTGGTACGGTGTACCGGGCGGTGCAGGAAAATATTGGGCGTGAGGTTGCGCTGAAGTTTTTGACGCCGGCGATTGCGAGCGATCCGATCAATGTGGAGCGTTTTCGGCGAGAGGCTTATCATGTGAGTCAGTTGCGGCATCCGAATACGATAACGGTGTTCGATTACGGTCAGACCGATGATGGTCTGGTGTATATGGTGCTGGAGTTGTTGAACGGGCGTGGGCTGTCGGATGTGATTCAGGACGGCGGGGAAATGCCGTGGTCGCGGGTGGTGCATATTTACTCGCAGATTTTGAAGAGTCTGACGGAGGCGCATCAGCATGGGTTGGTGCACAGGGATTTGAAGCCTGAGAACATTCAGTTGTGTGAGATGTTCGGGGAATCGGATTTTGTGAAGGTGCTGGATTTTGGGGTGGCGAAGATGACGCTGCTCGATGATGAGGATGGCGGGGCGGAGGAAGAGCAGCTTACGAAGGCGGGGAGGATTTTTGGGACGCCGATGTATATGGCGCCCGAGCAGGCGTGTGCGGAGCCGATTACGCCGGCAACGGACGTGTATGCGTTGGGGTTGTTGTTGTTTGAGATGAAGACGGGTTTGCCGCCGGTATCGGGGCGCAACCGGATGGACGTGATTCATAAGCAGATTCGGGACAAGGTACCGGTGTTGACGCCGGATATCGTGGGAACGCCGATGGCTGCGGTGATTGAGAAGGCGTGTGAGAAGTTGCCGGCGGATCGGTATGCGAATGCGACGGAATTGTTGCGTGCGTTTACGGCGGCAGCGCAGCAGATGGAGGATGTGCAGGGGCGTTCGGCGGTTCCGTCGCGGCGTCGTGGGGATGTTCCGGCGCCGATTGTTCGTCGTGCGGATGATGATGCGACCGATCCGAATACACCGATGTTGCCGCCGGAGATGTTGGCGGGGTTGTCGGAAGTATCGGATGTGGAGGCGATCGATCTTGCATCGGATCTGGCCAAGGTGGAGCGGCGTGATTTTCCGCCGCCGCTGCCGGTGGTAACAGGCCTTCGTGCGCAGACGAATCCTCGGTATGAGCTTCCGTTGATCGGTCGTGCTGCGGAGTTTGCGCATATAACGGGTGTGATAAACGATGCGGTGCATCGCCAGGTCGGATGTTATTTGCTGGTGGAGGGTGAGGACGGCATTGGTAAGACGCATTTGATGCAGAGCGTGGGGAGCTGGGCGTTGGAGCGGGGCGGTGGTGTTTCGCAAGCGAGTTTTCGCAGGCGATCGCTTGCGATGGAGGCGTTTCGGGAGCTTTTGGGCGGATTGTGGGGCGTGTCGCACAGTGAGCGGATGCAGATTGACCGTGTGGTGCGGGCGGATTTGCAGGAGTTGGGTGGGTTTTCGGACGGTGAGATTACGCGGATTGTGGAGTTTATGCGTCCGCAGCTTCATGGGGATGCAGATCTGGGGGTGTCGGATTCGGGTGCGTTGTTTGCGCGGCTGGAGCGTTTGTTGTTGCGGTTGGCGGAGCGTCGTCCGTTGATTTTGATGTTGGATGACGTGCAGTTTGCGGACAGCGCGAGTCTGGCGTTTCTGGAGTATTTTTCGATTACGCTTCGTACGCATGCAGCGCCGATTGTGGTGGCGTTGATGTTGCGGCCGGAGGATGTGGGGTTGAATTCGGAGGTCGGGCAGAGTCTGCGGATGATTCATGGGAATCTGGGTGTGGGGTTTGCGCGGCTGGGTTTGAAGCGTTTGCAGGGACGTGAGTTCGGGGAGTTTTTGGATTCGGTGGCGTTGCTGGAAACGCGTTTGAAAGAGCGGATTGCGTGGTTGAGCCACGGGGTGCCGTTGCATGCGATGCAGATTATTCGGTATTTGCAAAGCGAGAACAATCTGGTGCGGCGTGGCAATCGGTGGGTGTTGCGAAGCGGGTCGCCGCGAAAGATTAATTTGCCGCCGGATTTGATGGAGTTGATGGGCTTGCGGGTCGGGCAGGCGATCGCCAGGCGTAGTGATTGTGCGATGCTTGGCCAGGTGACGCAGTGGCTTGCGGTGCTTGGGATGCGGGTGCCGGTGGAGATGCTGGCGGCGATTGTCGGGCACGTGGAAGGTATGGATCTGGCGATGCTGGAGGCACATATCAGTGCGTTGTGTGATGAGGGGATTGCGCGGCGGGTGCGGCATCAAAATATCGATTGTGTGGAGTTTTCGAACAGTCTGTTGCGTGAAGCGATTTTGCGGGAGTTGTCGAGTCACTGGTCGTCGCGGCGGATGCATGCGGCGGCGGCGCAGGGCAAGGCGACGTTTTATGGGGGAAGTCAGCGTCCGGTTCCGCTTGTGGAAATTGCCGATCACTGGCGGCAGGCGGGTGAGCCGACGTTGTATCGTGATGCGTTGTATGCTGCGTGCAGGCGGTCGATGGGGCGGTTTGATTTGCGTAGCGCGCAAGATCAGTATCGTGAACTGGCGATTTTGTTGGAGGAGCAGGGCGGTCAGGGCGATATGTGGGCGGATACGCAGTTGGCGCTTGCGGAGTTGGCCCGGCGTTTTGGTGAGTTCGGGCGTGCGGAGGAGCATTATCGGCGGGTTTTGGAGCCGGGTGGTGCGCGGGGACGTGAAAAGGCGCGGGCATTGCGGGGATTTGGGCATTTGCTCACGGTTCAGTGTCGGTATCAGGAGGCGTTGCAGAACTACTGGCAGGCGTTGGATTGGAGCCAGCAGATTCAGGACGTGGCGGGGATTGCCAAGGCGTTTATTGGGATTTCGCGGGCGAGTTTGATGACCGGCGATGTTCGTGAGAGCGAGAAGGCGCGCTGGCGTCTGGAATCGATGGCGAGCAGTTTGCAGGATGCGGATGTTCGGGGGCAGGTTTCGTTGCATCTGGCGGAGGCTGCGCAGCGTCGTGGGCAGTTGATGGAGCGCTATGAACATCTGTTGCAGGCGCGGGCGTCGTTTGAGATTTCGGGCGATCGGCAGGGCTTGAGTGATTCGTTGATCGTGTTGGCCGGCGCGACGATGGAAATCGATATGCTGGCGGCGGAGCGTTATCAGCGTGCGGAAGGTGCTTTGCGCGAGGCGTTGGAGATCAAGCGCTCGATTGGGGACAGGCATGGTGTGGCGGAGGCTTTTCGGCATCTGGGGCAGTTGGAACTTGAGCGCAATAACTTTGAGGTTGCCGAAGGGTTGTTGATGCAGAGCCTGACGATTCATCAGGCGTTGGGCGCGCCGTATACGATTGGGGCGACGTATAATGGGCTGGGGCTTTTGAATTTGCAGCGACGTCATTATGACCAGGCAGCGGTGCATTTTCAGCGTGCTGGCGAGATTATGGCGGGGATGGGCGATGAGCTTGCGCGCTCGCAGGCGTTGTTGAATATGGGGATTAACGCGATCAATCAGCGTGATATGCCGACGGCGCAAGAAGCGTTGGAGGAGGCGTGGCAGATTAAGCATACGCATGAATCGGGCTGGGCGATGAGTGACGTGCGCAATCATCTGGCGATCGTTGCGATGTGGTATGGCGATTTTGAGCGGGCGGAAAACTTGTTGTGCGATACGCTGGCAGAGTTGAGTTCGGAGGGCGGTGCGGGCACGGGTGAAGAGCGTGCGATGGCGCGGAGTTTGTTGGGATTGTTGCGTTGTTTTCAGCAACGTTTGCAGCAGGCGGTGCTTGAACTTGGGCGTGCTCATGCGGATGCAGAAGAACTCGACGTCGATAGCGTGACTATGTTTTGTAAGGCGAATGCGGCGTTTTATTCTCAGCTGACAAAGGGGGATTCGACGTATTCGAAGGGTTTAATTGAGGTGCCGCCGGTGTTGTTGGATGCGCAGATCTTTCATACCCTGGATCGTGAAATCTGGCTGGAACTGCTTGAAAACATGGCGATTCATGCGGTGCATCGTGAGAAGAGTCGTTTGTCGAGCCGTTTGATAGGCGTGGTCGGGCAGTTTTGGTCACGTTTTGGGCATGAGCAGCGTGGTGAGGTGCTTGTGCGTCAGGCCAGTGAAGTGGAGCCATCGCGGTAATTTTGTAGAAACATCTTTTGGAACCATTTATTTGGATATCTTTCGGGGAAGAAGATCATGGGAAATCAACGTCTGAGTGATGAGCAAATCGCGCAAGAATTGAAGAAACATCCGGAGTGGACTCGCAAGGGTGATGCGATCGAGCGGATTCTTGAGTTTCGGGGATTTCGCGATGCGATTGACTTTGTGATGCAGATTGCGCCGCATGCGGATGCTGCGGATCATCATCCGGAAATTTTCAATGTGTATAACAAGGTTGAGTTACGGCTGACGACGCATGACGCCGGCGGCCTGACGCAAAAAGACTTTGATCTTGCGACACTGATCGACCAGGAAGTGTAGGAAAAGATCGAAAGAACAGCTTTTTAAGGTTGCGTCCTGTGTAGGCATGACCATGCTGGTAATTGCCGGGCACGTGTTGGGTTTGCGTTGTGAGCAGGTGTTTCAGGCAAGTAAATCGTTGTTTCTTTGATTTTAAGACTCGTCTATCGAACGAGTTGGTGGAGCATTTAATTTATGAAGATCATTAAGCTGGAACGTGACGAAGAGCAGCCGGAGATGTATCGCGAGCTGCAGCAAACACTGGAACGCGGTGGTTTGGTTTGTGTGCCGTGTAATGGGAGTTATCGGATTCTGGCGGATCTTGAGAATGAAGAGGCGGTGACGCGACTGTGGCAATCGAAGCGACGTGTGCATAAGGCGCCGTCGCTTGTTTTTGTGGATGGTAAGCGCACGCTGTACAAGGTGGCGGCGGCGGATAGCGTGAACGATACGGCTAAGAAGTTGATGGAAAACTTCTGGCCCGGGCCGCTGACGATTTTGTTTGAGCCGAATTTGGAATTGCCGGCCAGCGTTGTGAAGCAGGTCGTGAAGGCGAATGGGAAGATCGGGATTCGGGTGCCGGAGGAAGATCTGGTGAATCGAATCGTGAATGATTTTAAGGGTGCGCTTTTGGTTTCGAGCGCGAATAAGGGAACGCGGCAGGGAGCAGGGTCGCCGGCGCAGATCCGCAAGAATTTTGTGGGTCGCATTGATGTGTTTGTCGATGCGGGAGATTTGCAGCCAGGTGAGGCTTCGACCGTGGTAGATATTGTTGATGGCCAGGCGACGGTCACGCGAGCAGGCTCGATTGAGGCAGAATTGCTGGCGTTATTGAACGAAGACGAATAAATCGGATCAGTATAATGAACCGGGAAGAAATTATGGATTATTGCAAGGTCGTAATAAATTGGCGCACACTCGCCGGTATTTTGTTGGTCGCGGGTGGATTGCTCGGCGGTTGCGACCGTGGGTCGACGCCAGATTCGCAGGCGGTTGCGGAAGGGCCGGCGGAACATGCTGGTGAGTCGGGACAGGCGGTTGGTGCGCAGGCGGAGGTAAAAGAAGATGTTCCGCGTGAGCATTATTATTCGCCGTTTGTAATTGCGCTTGCTGGCGAGGGTGTTTTTAAGTCGGTGACATTTACGGATGTTGGAATCAGTCAGCCGACACCCGGTCCGGTGGATGAAACGCTGCTGGAAACGATTGCGGAGTCGCTGGCGCAGCATATGTCGCGCAGTGATGTGTTGAGTTATTCGACGCGGGTTTATCATGACGCGGCGGTGGCTATTCCGGATAACCATCTATTTTGCGAAGAAAGTCATCTCTACGTTGCGTTGTGGAAAGGGTATTCGCCGGATCGGTGGGGTTATTCGCTGTGGTCGGGCTGTAATGAGGAACACCAGTTTGCCTGGAAGGAAGTGGAGATTCCAGACAGTGCTGCGCATGATATGATCGAGTCCACAAAGCCGTTGTCGGTAAGCATTGTGGAGTCGCTTGAGAAGGCGACGACCGACAATTGTTTTTTGTCGGAATGCTGATCGGCTGAACGAAAAGTGTTCGAAATGTGAAGACCGCCTCTTGGAAAAGGGGCGGTTTTTTTGTGCGCGCGGGGTTGGTGTTGTGAGGGGGAAATCCTTTCAGGGGCTTACTTTACAAATGTTTACCGTGTGATACGGTATTGATGGCGAAAACATCTGAGTACCCCCAACTTTACAGTCGAGTGCGTTTAGGCGCAGCGTGTTTTGATGTTTTATCGTGGCTATTGGTGATGCGTGCGGGTAGCGCAGCGCTTGAATTGCCAGGTTATTAGTTGTTTTCATTCAGTATCAGTACGGAATACGTGGAGGAAATGCGATGCGTTTGCCATTGAAATATGGAACGAAAACGGGGTTGGTGCTGCTCGTGGGTATCGTCACGGCGGCAACTTTTAGCACTCAAGATGTGCGCGCCTACACGTTCGATACGCTTGATGGTCAGACGTGTGCGGCCGAGAAGGTGCATATTCCGTCGAGTCCAAACCTGATGGTATTTGCGGACTCGTCGGCGTCGATGCGTGAGCCGGTAAGCTCGGGGACGGTGCAGACGATTACGTCCAATGTGTCGACGACCGGTGCGATTGACGAGGGCTTGCAGCGCGAAGCGGCAACCGCGAGTGGAAATCCGGAGCCACGGGCTGGGATCACATTGTCGCATAACGCGGTGATTCCGCCTTATGGATGGATTGCGAATACTTTTTCGGATTATCACAATAGAAGTACAGGCCGAAAAACGACGGATACTGTTTCGAAGCTGGATATGCAGACAAACACGGAGGTCGGGCGTTATCGGGTGGGTAGCGATCCGAGTCGTACGGCGGTCGATCTGGATGGAAACGCGTGGATAACGGGGCGTGCGTCGGGCTGGGTCACGAAGATTTTGTGGAATAAGGCGGAGTGTCCGGATAAAAATAATAACGGTGTTATTGAGACATCGAGCGGCACGAATATTGTAGAGAATGATGAGTGTATTGTTTATCACGCACGGCCCAATGGTTCGAGCGGGGTGATTCGTGGGGTTGCTGCGGGGCCGGACGGCCGGGTGTGGCTTGGTTATACGGAGCCTAAGGGTGGGATTCAGTCGATTAAATCAAACGGGGATAGCTTTACGGTGAGTTCGTTCATCGAGGCGAAAGACATTCCGCTCTATCAGGCGAATAGTAGCGGCGTTTTTACGTACCAGAATAGGAATGCGCCGGCAGCGCTCGGAGGAAGTGGTAGCGGTGGTAATGGGAACTACGGGCTGGTCATCGATTCGGATGGAATTCTTTATTATGCGATGGTGAACAGCGAGTATTTGCTGGCGTATGACACGGTTAATAACAAGTGGAAGGGAGCGTATTATACGCCAGGCGTGAGCGCTCAGTATGGCATTGCGATTGATGCGAAAAAGCGTGTGTGGTTGGGTGGATGGACGAAGATTTCGGGCGTTCGGATGTTTGATCCAAATCATGCGGACGGAAAAATGCGTGTTCATCATTTTCCGGTGACGTCCAGCCTTTCCGATAAACATTACGTAACGGGTGTGGCGGCTCAACCGGGCACGGGCAATATCTGGGCGTCGTTTTATGCCAAGGGAAACACGGGTATTCTGAGGTTTAATGAGAATAACTATAGTGATTTTACCTGGACGGAGATTGGGACGACTCGTGAAAATAGCAATAAGTCGGGGGCGTTTTTGAGTGAAGTTCAAAGCTCGTTTCCGGATTTGCGCGGTATCGGGTTTGATATGGACGGGCATGGCTGGGCGGTGGGGTTGGGATCTCAGCATGTTTTTAAGCTGGATAAAACCACGGGGAAACGTCTGGCGAGTGTGAAGGTTGGGACGGGGGAGCATTATACGTATTCGGACTTTACGGGTTCGACGGCGCTGTCGTTTACGGCTCCGGCGGGTAAGTGGAGTAATACGTATCAGATTGGTGGCAAGCAGGTTGAGTCGCTGACGGTGGAGGGCAACGTTCCGACGGGCACAAGTATTGGTGTGCGCTATCGTGGGGTGGATGCGGCCGGTGTTGCAACGACATCGTGGTCGCCGCTGGTTGCTGGTGGGACGGAAAACTATCATCCATTTATTGCCGGTCAGCAGAAGTTGACGATTACGATTCCGCAGACGAATGACAATCCGTTTGTGGTCGATCGAATGCAGGTGGAAGTGCGGCTTTCGACGTCGGATAAGGGTGCTCGGCCGTATTTGTATGCGGTGTCGATGGCAGTCAATTCGGAGCAGCCGATGTGGAACGATGTTCAAAACGTGGCGGCTGACTTGAGTGCATCGTTTGGTGTTCCGGGCGGTTGTACGCAGGCGGATGGCACGGGTTGCGATACGGTTCGTGTTGGGCTTTCGTATTTCAGTGATGGAATCAGTGAGATTGCGATGCCGGGTGAGGATACCGCGGGCGCGATTACGAACGGTGTTGCGGGTGCAGCGACGGGCGGCGCGACGGGCATTGATCATGTTGCGGCGGCGCTGTTGAATACGACGCAATTGAAGGATCAAAGTCGTAGTAATTTTGCGCTGATCGTAACGGACGGGAAGTTCAATACGCTGGATCAGGTCAGTAAGGCTGTGGCGGATTTGTGTGCGGCGCGAAAGCGTCAACAGGCGCCGGTGATGACGTATGTGATGGGGCCGGGTGCTACGAGTGATAGGACGATGAACTCGCTTCTGGCGGCGGCCGGTGGAACCGGAATGTGTTGCGAGGGCAATCACGTGACGTGCGCGAGTACGCGACGGTTTGACGTGTGCGATTGGGTTAATACGCCGACGAAATTGACTACGGCGCTGATTCAGAGCGGAGATTCACCGTATTCGCAGGTGAAAATGCGGACGGTAGGCGGATTGTCGTGTTTTGGTGCGAAGACGACCAGTGAAGTGACTGCGTTTAAGACCATGTTGGCAGATCTTTCGCGTGAGCAGGCCTGTACGTTTGCGTTGGATATTCCGGACGATCCGGGCATGTATAATAATCCGAGTTATCCGCAAACGGGGGCAATGCCGGATCCGAAGGCGACGAAAGTTCGCATCAATCACAAGGATTGGAGTCTGGTCACGGTGCCGTATTGTGAGGAAGGGCAAGAGGATTGTGGCTTCTCGGATTTCCTGGCGCAGCTTGGTGTTGGCAGTCAGATCCGGCAAGAATTTAAGAATGAGGGCTGGTATTTCATTGATGAGAATAAACGCGACCAGGTTCGGTTTACGGGCAAATTGTGTGGGGAAATCTCGCGCGGTCGTGTGCTCAATTCACGAACGCAGATTGCGTGCCAGTGTAGTTTGCAGGGGCAGGCGTGTTCGGTTCCCGGGCAGCGCGGCCGGTGTGCGGTTGGTGTTTACGCGTGTGATGAAGGCGAGATCAATGTTTGTAAGCAGATTCATCGTCCGATGCCGGAGGTTTGTAACGGTCTGGATGACGACTGTGACGGCGCGACGGATAACCTGGTGACGACGAGTCAGTTTGTGCCGGGTGTTCCTGCGAAGTACGCGGCGTTGGAGTGTTTGGGGCGCGATACGTGCGTGTGTCCTGCGGGTCCGTTGGTCGGGCATCTGGGGCGTGGTTCAAGCGTGTCGGACGAACTTGAGAAGTTTTTGCAGGGAACGGTCGATGCCAATACCGGTTGTTATTGCGCGAGCGGTCTGGAGGCGGATGCGAAGTCGGTAGAAGAGC
>JBEBSM010000117.1:0-9992 GCA_040394315.1 Lujinxingia vulgaris | reverse complement strand
CTCTTTCGGTGAAAACGGGTGTCGTCTCTCCGAATTGCTGAATCTATTATCGAATTGAGGAGGCGAAATGTTGCGTGGAATTACAAAGTAGTTAGTGAAACCAACACAGAAACTGCAGGATCACTAGTGTTTGTGCGAGGGTAGCGAGTTGAAGGTTTAACGGGTAGCTGTCAACGTAGAGAGGATAAAACGGCTAAAAGTGATCAGGGTAAAGCGCAACGATGCTAAAATGCGGGCACAACTTGCGTACTGATTCATTTTGATTAAGCTGGGCTGCTTGCGAAAAACCGTTGCCAGTTATTGGTACCAAACTTTGTCCAAATTAGGGTTGATTGATGAACGCTCAGGATATCATTGCCAGAATTATTTCAATTGCGGCGGACGAGGACTCGTACGACATGCTTTTGGAAATGAATGTTTCCATGCAGGATGAAGCGTTATTTGATGCGGCTGTTGAGATTTTTGATGGTTGGGATGGTGCGCTTGTCGCGGCTCTGCGCGAAGCAATTGCCAATCAGGAGCGTTCGGAAGGGGCGGAGAAGGTGTCGACACGACGCCCGGAAAGTATTGTGGAGCGGCACGTAACGGAGGCTTTTGAACATCCATTGTACGTGATGACTTCTGAAGGTCGTTATTGCCAGATGTCCGGCACCAGCTTGTCGGTGAGCGAGCGGCCGGAAGCGTTGAATACGAATGAGAATACGGGGTTTATCAAGGCAATCGACTATGTTCGCGATCCGGACTCGGTATTTTTATTCAGCACGCATGGTCGTTATTTTGGTTTAGATATTCGGATGATTCCGAATTGGCCAGGTGATGATCGCCGCACGATTCGCGATATTTTGTTTTTGGATGCCGGCGAAGAAATTATGCATACGATGCCGCGCCAGGGGATGAACGGGCGAGTTATCCACATCACGCGTCAGGGTAAGGGAAAAGCAACCGATGCCGATGAGCTGGGACGCCAGCTTGATAAATCCGGTCGTGAGGCGTTTTTGTTGAACGAAGGCGATACACCTTGTGCTGTGATTTCGGGAGCTATTCGTTCGACCGTTTTTTGTGCGTCAGCACTTGGACAGGGCATTCATTTTGATGCCGGTGACTTGCGAAGCATGGGACGAAAGGCAGTCGGGGTGAATATCATGAAGCTGGGTGATACGACCGATGAGGTGATCGGCGCGTTTGGAGGTGATCGGGTTAAGCAGTTTGCGGTCGTAACGCAGCAGGGATTTGGGAAACGTGTTGATTTTGAAGAATTTCGTTTGCAAGGCCGTGGCGGTGCTGGAATGCAGCTCATGCGACTGAACACAAATGACCGGGTTGCGGCGATTTCGATTTGTAATCCGCACGAAGATCTTGCTGTGATCACGAGCAGTGGGCGGGTGCATCGCATGCCAACGACTCAATTTCAGTGGCTTGGTCGTGCAGCCAAAGGAACAAGAATTACTGAACTTGAGCCAGGAGAAATCGTCGTCGGGTTGAGTGCGCTACCGTGCGGAAGTGAGTAACTTTTTGATGAATTTTATTAAATTGTAAAATAACACGCAACAAATTGAGAGATTTTCCGAAAACTATATCCGTGGGAATTGCCCACATGGACATAACTTTTTGGAGAAAATCATGCATAAAAAGATTTGTTTTGCAGTGCTCAATTTCGTTGCTGTCGTATTTACGGTGGGATGCGCGGAACCCATGCCGATTCGGGCGAATTATCTGCCCGTGGATTATGCGGTAGCGCACGCTGAACCCGGGATGGAAGCCGACGGGATTGTCGGGAGAGATGAGGGAATGGTGCCGGCAACTGGTGCTGAGGTGGGGACAGAAAAACCTAACACAGTGTTGTATGAACCAGTGGATGGGTTTGATTTTGCCTCGCCGCCGGCAATGCTGGATATCGAGGAAATGGTGGAAGGATTTGATATCTTGTCGCAAAAGACGTCGTCGAAGACTTGTCCGTGCCCGGCTGAATTATCGCTTCAACCGGCTGTTTTCGTGGAGGATACAGGCAAGTCCAAACCAAATCGGCAGGCTAAAAAACAGTTAAGTGGTGTTGTAAACGTCAATACTGCGCCGGTTGAAACGCTGGTTTTATTACCGGGTATCGGGCCGTCGCTGGCTGAGCGAATCGTTGAGTTTCGTGAGAAGCGCAAATTCACGCAGGTCGTGCACTTGCGGCGTGTCAAAGGTATCGGTCGTGCGAAATTTGAAAAGCTGAAGGATTATATCACGGTCAGTGGTGAAACTACGCTCAGTCGTTAGGATTCGCGGATGCGTTTCACTCTAATTCGTGAGCTGCCTGGGGCTCGTCCGACGATAATGTCAGTTCGATATTTGTGTGACCGACCTGATTCACATCGTCCGTGGTGAGGACAACGGCCTGAAAAGGCCGCAGCCAGGCAGCCACGATCGGATGTCCTGATTCGGCGAGAATGTTCGATAGCGCGACTACATCAATGTAAAAGCCGGATCTACTGGTTTTTTCGAAAATTGCTTCCACGCCCAGATCTGAAAGCATGGCTCCGGGCGCTTGTACGCTTCGCTCATAGGCCATTGCGTGATCGACGGCTGCTGCGCTGTCAACGACGATTAGATAATCGTTGTTTAATATCAGTGCCCATTCCAGCGCGCCGTCCGATAGCCAGGCATACTGAATTGAATCGCCGATGGCCTGGCGTCGCAAATTTCCACGGCTGAGCTGCGTCATGACATTGAGGACGCGCTCCATAGACTCGCGGTTTTGAATCGGTAGTAAAACGGCTTCACGCGTCGCCCGGAGTTGGAAAACATCGGCGAGCCGAAAGTTATCTGTGGTAAATACCCGGTTTTCGATGCCGTACATGACGACAATCGCGTGGCCCTTCAGGTTTTTAATCAGGTCGTTTTCTACATCGATCTTTAGCTCGGCATCGAGATCCGAAAACAGCTTATCCAGGGCCAGGCGTTGATCTGCGGGAAGTGCGCTGCGTATAAGGTTGAAAAACTGATCGGGTGCGCCGGATAAGCGTACGACGCCCAAAACGCCGGGTTTGATCAGTCCTCGTACGGTCGGTAAATCACCGGTTGGTTCACCAAGGTCGGGCACCATCACCGGTTCGCCGGGGCTGCCGTGGGTGCGAAGATGAATCTTTAGTTTGTGTGTTTCGGGTTCGTAATTCGCTAAAAAATGCACGCGTCCGGTCTGGTGAGCGAGTCGTTCGAGGAGAACGCGCGCCTGACCGGCGGTTTGTTTTTGCAAAAGCCAGCCAGCAGGCTCGACCGCACCGTGAAAAGCCATTGGGGGGCTTTGTTGCATTAATTCGTTTTGGCGAGCGACGCCTTTCCAGCGTTTTTCGGGCTCGATTTTTAGGATTTCGAGCAGCAGATCGCGTCCGCGAGCGCGCTCTGAATCAGAATCTTGCTCGATTTGTGAGCTTAAAACGGCCTGATCGAGTAAAATGAGTGCTTTTTTACCGCGCCAGGCTACACTGGCCAGGGGCTGACGGTCGAGGCTTGCTACATGAAACAGGTTGAATCCCTGTGATTTTTCGCGCTGAAAAGCGTAATCAGCACGCTGTTCCAGCGTGGCTAATTGGGCCTGAAAGGCTCTGGGATCGTGAAGTTCAGCGATGAGAACCAGGCGTTTTTCTGCGTAAAACAGGGTTGCAGGCTGATTGATGGCCCAGCCCATGGTGCGCCAGCCGGTTGGCGACATCATATCTTCGGAAAGAAATTGCGTTCCACGCTCGCGCAGGGCAGCGACGCCGGTTTGTTCGGGTAAATATTTCTGGCCAGCAGCAGCTGCTTTTAAGAGTTCATTAAAAGTAGCTGCAAATACTACGGCTTGCGCATTTTGAGGAATGTGTTCTGCATAGACAGATTGCTGCGTTCCAGCTTTGGACGCAGACGACGCGTTGCAGCCATTATCACAGCCACCCAGTCCTAAAAAAAACAGAATCAGGCAGCCCTGTAAAAGCGCGGTAACGAAAGGATTCGTTTTTCTACACAATTGTCCGGTCATGCGCTCTTTGGGAAAGAGAAGTCAGGCTGCAGAAGAATAAATGGCATAAAAATCAAATCCTGCCGTGCAATCTATCATTAGTTGCCGTACTGCAAATTCTTAGCTTGGGAGCGGTTTAGAAACCGCGTATAGTTCTACACTAGGAAAGTAATTTCTACAAAACCCGATGTGATGAGAGTTGTTGAGTGAAAAGCACGCTCGTTGAAGAGCCCGATGCGGGAGTGACTGGGGAGTTTGATGGCCGGCGCTTTAGCCGTGCGTCAACCGTAGAAGACCTTGCTCGCGAATCCAGTCTTGAAGATCCGGCGCTGCTCAGTCGTGTGTTGTTGCCGGGTAAAAGTTTCGGGCCTTACAGCATTATCGGGTTTGTGGCCGCCGGTGGTATGGGCGAAATCTATGCAGCGCGGCGAACCTCCAGCGATGGCACGCTCAGTCGCCCGCTTGCGTTGAAGGTTATTTCTGCCGAATACAATAATGATTGGCGCGTTATTGAGCGGTTTAAGAGGGAAGCGCGTATTTCGCAGGCGATTCGTTCGCCGCATGTTCCGCGTGTGTATGAATACGGCGAGTCCGAGCAGGGGCACGTGTTTTTGTCGATGGATTTGCTCAATGGCGAGGAGCTTTTTGATTTGCTTCATCGCAAACGGCAGCTGAAACTCGATGAACTGGCTACGATTACGTTGCAGATTTTGAAGGGATTGGCTCAAATTCACGCCAGCGGTTATGTGCATCGCGATATCAAGCCGGAGAATATTTATCTGGCCCGGCGTAAAAATGGGCAGCAACGCGTAAAAATTCTGGATTTTGGGATCGCAAAAAGTGTGGATGAGAAATCCGATCCTATTTTGAGCGTTGCCGGTCAGATTTTTGGTACGCCGCAATACCTGGCGCCCGAGCAGGCGATGAATCCGGACGTCGATATTCGGGCGGATATCTACAGTCTGGGCGTGGTGATGTATGAATGCGCAAGCGGCAGTCTGCCGTTTGATCGTGAAACGGCGTACGCGGTGATTCTCGCGCATCAAAATGAGCCTGTGCCGCCGCTTCCTTCGTCGATCGATTACGAATTTGCGGAAATTATCTACAAAGCGCTTGCGAAGGATCCGGAGCTGCGTTTTCAGTCGGCTCAGGAAATGGCCTATGTTCTCGCGCGCTGGCTGGAGGAAACCAGTTCCGTTGAGGGCGATTCAGTGGAGCCAGCCAATTTCAGGGCGCGCTCGGACGAGTTTTCACTCGATGATATCGCGGCAGCTACGATTTTAGACGATATCAGCGCAGCGCATACAGCGACGTTGCCGGCGATCGATGAGCAAGATCTTACAATCACAAGCAGCGGAAGTTTGAAGCGCCGTGATGTTGTCCGAGACGAGCCACCCGTCGTGAAAGTGGCACCCGTGCCCGAGAAAAAAATTGCCACCCACGAAGAAGATTCTTCGCGGGCGGCACATTTAATCACGGTCGGGGCATTGGTTTTGATTCTTATCGCAGCTTTTTGGTCGTTTTTCTTTTAGTGAAATATCCAGAAAACTGCTTTGTAATCAGTGACTTAACACGCGCCAGGTGGTTCCTTCCGGCGAGTCCATGATTTCGATATGCATCGCGGAGAGTTCGTCGCGTAGTTCGTCGGCGCGTGCCCAATCTTTGCTGGCGCGAGCAGCTTCACGATCGGCGACTTTTTGGTCGATCAATGCAGCATCCAGACCAAGAACATCGACGCGCAGATCGCGCAATTCACGCAGTGCAACGGACGGGGTGCGCTCAAGAATACCCAGGATCGAGCCGACCTGCAGGAGTTTTTCGCGCATGGTCGAGAGCGTACTGGCAACTTCCGGTGTCGGTTTTTTCTTCGACTGCGTCAACTCATTGATCGCACGCGCCAACTCGCCGATCGCTGCCAGTGCGCGGCTTGTGTTGAGATCGTCGGCCATCGAGGAATCGAAGCGTTCGGTGAAGTCCTGGACAAGCTCGTAGTACGTATCAACGGTTTTGGCCTGCGGTGCGGCCTGTCCGGCTTGCAGACCAAGGCGTGCCAGCGTTTCGTCGATGCGAGCAAGGCTTGTGTAGAGATATTCGATGCGATCCGTTGCGTCGTCGAGATTTTCCATCGAATAGGTAACCGGGTTTCGGTAATTCGAGGTGAGCATAAAATAACGCACGGCTTCCGGGTGGTAGCCTTTCAAAACGTCGCGCGTGGTCCAGAAGTTTCCGAGCGATTTGGACATTTTGCGCTCGACTTTCTGGCCGTGCTCATCGGTTTCGCTCACGTTGACCATACCGATGTGCATCCAGTAGTTCGCAAACGGCGTGCAACCGGAGGCTGCTTCGGATTGAGCGATTTCGTTTTCGTGGTGCGGGAAAATCAAGTCGCGGCCGCCGCCGTGAATGTCGAATTTTGGGCCGAGATACTTGCTGCTCATTGCCGAGCATTCGATATGCCAGCCTGGCCGGCCGGGGCCCCAGGGTGATGGCCAGGAAAGTTCTTCGCCGCGCGCGGCTTTCCACAACGCAAAGTCAAAAGGATGTTCTTTTTTGCCTGGCTGATCGTCGTCAACGCGGCCTGAGCGGCCGGCTTCCATGTCTTCGAGCTTGCGGCCGGAGAGTTTGCCGTATTCTTCAAAGCGCTCGACGCGAAAATAAACGTCGCCGGCTGATTCGTAGGCGAATCCGCGTTCGATTAGCTCGGCTGTCATCGTGATGATTTCAGCGATGTGATCGGAAACTTTCGGCTCGACATCGGCCGCAGCAACGCCGAGTGCGCCCATATCGCGGTCGAATTCTTCGATAAAGTGTGCGGCCAGGGCGAGTGGTTCTTTGCCCTGCTCGGCTGCACGTTTGATGATTTTATCGTCTACGTCGGTATGGTTGCGAACATAAGTTACATCATAACCGAGGTGTTTGAGAAAGCGGCAGAACACATCAAAGATGATGTAAACGCGTGCATGGCCAATATGGGTCAGGTCGTAGACCGTCACGCCGCAAACGTACAGGCCAACTTTACCCGGAGTTTGCGGGGTAAAGACGCGGCGCGTATCGGATTGTGTGTCGTACAACGTAATTTTTCGAAAGCCCTGGGTGGGTTCAACAGACATCGGTTTCAAAGCCTCGGTGGAGTGTTGGCATCGTGCGGTAGTTTGGTTGCGTGTAATCGGACCGTCAATCGGTATTCAATCGCCGGCTTCTATAACACCGCAGATCGGGTGCGTAAATGCAGGGTTGTGCAAAGGTGTTCTTACAATTGTTGGTTGCCATTGGAACGGATGTCCGCAAGTTTTACCCTGTTGCGCTTTTTAGCCAGAATAAAAATGTAGTTTTTTAGAGCCTTGTGCTCGAAAACTAATCGTTCAGGAGTCAGCTATGACGATGCAGGCCATCACGTCCTGGGAAGATGGCCCCGAGCTCGCGCGCGATGAATTACGTGAGCATTACGAGGCAGTACGTTGTTTTACAGAGCATTTATGCGAACCACTTGAGCTGGAAGATTACGTAATTCAGTCAATGCCCAACGCGAGTCCGGCTAAATGGCATCTGGCGCATACAAGCTGGTTTTTTGAGCAATTTGTATTGAGCGAGGCAATTAAGGGATACGAAGCTTTTGATGATAGCTATAAAATGCTGTTTAATTCGTATTATAACAGTGTTGGGCCACAGTTTGAGCGCGCCAATCGCGGGCTGATCTCCAGGCCAGGTGTCGAGGAAACGATGCGTTATAGCCGTCATGTTGACCGGGCGATGCAGCGTGTATTCGATCAACTGGCCGAAAATCGTGAGGATGAAGCCGGAGCATCGGCCCAACGCGCGTTGCGTGCACTGATCGTGGTCGGTTTGCAGCATGAACAACAGCATCAAGAACTGATTTTGACCGACATAAAGCACGCGTTTTTTGTGAATCCACTGCGCCCGGTCTATCAGGCACGCTCGCCTACGGTTGAGAACGGACATGACAGGGTTGGCGCAGCTACCTGGTATCGTTGTCCGGGCGGCGTACATCGCATTGGCGCGGCGGCATTGCACGAAGTCTGTGAGATGGAGCGTTTTTCGTTTGATAACGAGATGCCGCGCCATTCGGTTTTACTCGAACCATTTGAGATACAGAGTCGTCTGGTTACAAATGGTGAGTATTTAGAGTTCATAGAAGACGGTGGCTACGAGAATCCGTCTTTGTGGCTGTCGGAAGGCTGGCAGGCGATTCGTGAGAATCGTTGGACGGCGCCGCTGTATTGGGAACTCACAGATCATCACTGGATGCAGATGAGTTTGAGCGGAATGCGTGCGCTTGATCTCGATGAGCCGGTTTGTCACGTGAGCTATTATGAGGCGGACGCGTTTGCGCGGTGGGCTGGCGCGCGGTTGCCGAGTGAGGCGGAGTGGGAAGTCGTTGCCGCCTCGCAAAAGATCCGTGGGAATTTCGTTGAAAATTCAAGTTTTCATCCCATGGTAGCAACAAAATCGAGGAATCCGCCGGCGAACCAGCCGATACAGCTTTTTGGTGATGTTTGGGAATGGACCTCAAGTCCTTATATTTCTTATCCGGGCTATCGTCCGTGGCAGGAATCGCTGGGCGAATACAACAGTAAGTTCATGTGTAATCAGCAGGTTTTGCGGGGTGGCTCGTGTGCGACATCATCGACCCATATTCGCGCGACGTACCGTAACTTTTTTTCAGCCGATACACGCTGGCAATTCGCAGGGTTGCGGCTCGCCCGCTGAGGTTTTACTGCATCTAAAATTGCCAACAGACTGACGGACTGGAGGTGTGGGTTTAATTCAGGATTTAATCTCACATCGTCTTTCGTACTGAGGACAGCAGCTATGGATTTACAATCAGCAACCAGTGAAATTCTTCGCCCGATGAAACGGGATTTATTGCATGAAATCCTCGAAGGATTGAGCCGCCCGCAAAAAATGCTCTCGAGTAAATTTCTGTATGATGACCGCGGCTCCCAGCTCTTTAGCCGGATATGTGAGCTCGATGAGTATTATCCAACGCGCACAGAACTCGAGATTATGCGCACGGGTATCGAAGAAATGTCGGCGCTTATCGGCTCCAGAACTCGGCTCATTGAGCTGGGCAGTGGGAGCGGTCTTAAATCCAAGCTGTTACTGGGCTTTTTAGATCAGCTGGCAGCCTACATTCCGGTGGATATTTCCGTTGCCGAAATGCGGCGATGCATCCAGGCATTGCAGCCAAGCTTTTCGCATCTGAATATTTTGCCGGTTTACGCCGATTATACCAAGACCTGGTCGTTGCCGGTATGCTGCAATGCGTATGAGCGCTCGGTAATCTATTATCCCGGCTCAACGCTTGGTAACTTTACGCCGGCTGCCGCCGAGGATTTCATGAGCAAAATGCATCATATTTGTGGTCCGGGCGGAGCCATGATTGTAGGCATTGACCTCAAAAAAGATATTGCCGTGCTCGAAGCCGCCTATAATGACGCCAGTGGTGTAACGGCCGCGTTTAATCTCAATATTCTGGCCCGACTAAATCGTGAATTGGACGCCGATTTCTATCTGGAGGATTTCACCCATCGTGCTTTCTACGATGAGGAATTTGGCCGGATCGAAATGCATCTGATTAGTCGTCGCGATCAGTCCGCTCATATCGGGCACAATACCTTTGAATTCACAAAAGGTGAGTCGATTTTGACGGAATACTCGTACAAATACAGTCTGGACGAATTCGCAAGCCTGGCAAATCGTGCTGGATTTGAGCCATCGCGTGTTTGGACGGACGACAACGAGTTATTTAGCGTCTGGTATCTGGAAGCATAAAAAAAAGCCACGCTCTTTTCGTTAGAAAGGAGCGTGGCTTTAAAATTCACTCAGCAATTTGAGCCGAGTCTGTTAACCGTGCAGATTATTCGGTGACCGGTGCTTCTTCAGGCTCAACGGGAGCGGGAGCGGCTGGTTCTGGCTGCTCAAGCTGACGTTTCAGCTCTTCTTGCAACTGCTGTTGCTCAATCTTGAGTTCTTCCTGATCTTTCAGAGCCTTGGC
>JBEBSM010000116.1:0-10081 GCA_040394315.1 Lujinxingia vulgaris | reverse complement strand
GACGCTGCTGTTCCTGGGGCCCGCGCTGCGGATCATCCCAATCCCCGCGCTCGGCGCCATCCTGGCCGCCACCGCGATCCACATGATCGACCTCGCCGCCATGCGGCAGATATGGCGAATCAGCCGGATCGAGTTCGTCTTCGCCGCGCGCTTTCATCAGCGAGTTGTACGATGTGCGCAAAAACGCGGAGTTCGTCACGCCCGGGATTTCGACAGGATACTGAAACGCCAGGAACAATCCGGCGCGCGCACGCTCGTCGGTTTCAAGTTCAAGCAAATCAACACCGTCGAATTTCACCGTGCCCTGCGTGATTTCGTAAGCAGGATGACCGGCCAACGCCTTTGCCAGGGTGCTCTTACCGCTACCGTTGGGGCCCATGATTGCATGAACTTCGCCAGCGTTAACCGTCAGATTGACACCTTTCAGGATTTCCACGTCTCCGGCGTTTACGTGCAGGTTTTTGACTTCCAAAAGCATAGGGTTCTCGTCTTTTCTATAGGTTCTGTTGATAATTAATGATTCTAAATTTTTTTAAGATGTTTCGTGACGCGGCTAACCATTAGCCAACGCTGCCTTCAAGCTTGATGCCGAGCAAAAGCTGTGCTTCGACAGCAAATTCAAGCGGAAGTTCACGGAACACGTCTTTGCAAAAGCCATGAATGATCATCGAAATCGCGTCTTCAATGTCGATTCCACGCTGCGCAAAGTAGAACAACTGATCTTCACCGATTCGCGAGGTCGACGCTTCGTGCTCAACCTTACCGGTCGGGTTGTTCACCTGAATGTAGGGGAACGTGCTCGCGCCGCATTTGTCGCCAATCAGCATCGAATCACACTCGGAGTAGTTTCGCGCGTTCTCGGCACCAGCCGTCATGCGCACAAGTCCGCGGTAGCTGTTGTGCGAAACGCCTGCCGAAATTCCTTTCGAAATGATCGTGCTGCGCGTGTTTTTACCGATGTGAATCATCTTCGTACCGGTATCCGCCTGCTGATGATTGTTCGTCAGCGCGACCGAGTAAAACTCACCGATCGAATCATCGCCCTTCAAGATGCAGCTCGGGTATTTCCAGGTAATCGCCGAACCGGTTTCCACCTGGGTCCAGGAGATTTTCGAGCGCTTTCCTTCGCACAGACCACGCTTGGTCACGAAGTTGTAGATTCCGCCCACACCGTTTTCGTCACCGGCGTACCAGTTCTGAACGGTCGAGTATTTGATGTCGGCGTCGTCCATTGCAATCAGTTCGACGACCGCTGCATGAAGCTGATTCGTATCAAACTGCGGTGCCGTGCAACCTTCCAGATAACTGACCGAACCGCCCTCTTCACACACGATAAGCGTGCGCTCAAACTGGCCGGTATCCTGCGTGTTGATTCGGAAATACGTCGACAGATCCATCGGACATTTCACGCCTTTCGGGATGAAAACAAACGATCCGTCGGTGAAAACAGCCGAGTTCAACGCCGCATAGTAGTTGTCCGTATAAGGAACAACGGTTCCGAGGTACTTTTCGATCAGATCAGGAAACTCGCGCACGGCTTCAGAAAACGATGCGAAAATAACGCCAACTTCGGCAAGCTCTTTTCGGAACGTCGTGGCAACGGAAACCGAGTCGAAAACCGCATCGACCGCAACGTTTGCAAGCTGCTTTTGCTCCGAAAGCGGAATCCCAAGCTTATTATAGACTTCGATAATCGCTGGATCGACTTCATCCAGACTACCGAGCTTTTTCTTTTCCTTAGGCGCCGAATAATAAATGATCTTCTGAAAATCCGGCTTCGGGTAATTAACCTTCGCCCAGTCCGGCTCTTCCAGTGTCAGCCAATGACGATACGCCTTCAGACGGAAATCGAGCATGAACTGAGGTTCGTTCTTCTTGGCCGAAATAAAGCGGATCACGTCCTCATTAAGCCCGGGCGGCAATGTGTCGGATTCAATATCCGAAACAAATCCGTACTTATAGGGCTGGTCGAGAATATCGTCAAAGTTGGTACTGGTCATTGGTGCTCCTGTTTGTTTTATATACGTCGTTCAAGTTCAAATTGACTGCGTCAGCTCTTGTGCTAGCCGTGTTCGGCCATCGAAAAGCTCGTGCGAACGCCAGCGATGTGTTGTGCGACCGCGCGTTCGTCCTGAATCAGGACCGCCAATGGAATGCTGTCAAAAGTCTGTACGACAAATTCAGAGATATGGTTCCATACCGGTCGGATCGAGCAGTTGGTGCTATTGCAGCAAACACTCATTTCGCCGGTATGCCGCTCGCAAATATCATCGGTTACCCACACGCCACCCAGCACGCGCATCGCGTCGCCGAGCGTTAGATCATTGATATCCCGGGCCAGCGCAAATCCGCCAAGCGCACCGCGCCGTGATTCGATAAGTCCGCCGGTCGAGAGGATCCGTAAAATCTTTTGCGTATACGCAAGCGATAGTCCTTCGCGATCTGCAATGGCCTGCGCCGAGATAGGCTCACCGTCAGCCTGGCGTACAACCTGCAACAGACAGCGCAATCCATATTCTTCAAGTGCCGTAATTTTCATATCGTAAACCTGCTTTTCGAAAGGTCGCCAACTTTGGCGGCTGCTTCGGCGAATGCGATACCATACACAACCGTCCACATTCAAGCCTCGAAACGCCAATCTATACATTTTTGTCCACTTTGGCAACATCAAACTGCCATGCGGGCCAGAGCGTCCCGGTGTTTGCCTTCTTAACAAGGCGAGTCGTCAATTTATTTTGGTTGTTTTCCGGAATGGGAAAACAGAATTAGTTTTCCATTTGTCGATTGCCGCTTTTTATCCGGCGTCCTATACGATGGGCGTTGATTTTCGGGATCTACGAACCAGCTTTTTTCAAATATAACGAGTGTCGTAATGGCTTCTAAAGATTGGATGAATTTATCGGTGCAGGACTTAGAGCAGGCGATTCAGCTTCATAATCGTCTGTACTGGATTGAAAATAGTCCGGAGATTCCTGACCCGGAATTTGATCAAATGGTTGAGCGCCTGCGCGAACTTGCACCCGACTCGCCCGTGCTCGATGCGATTGGCCCGGCCGGTGCCGTGGCCGAAAGCACGCCGATTGACGACGAAATTTTCGATCCGACGCTCGAAAAGTGTCAGCACAATCCGCCCATGCTTTCGCTCGACAAATGTTACGACGACGAAACCCTGCAAAAATGGTTCGAAAAATTCGAAGGTCAGGCAGTCGCGTCGCCCAAGATCGACGGTGTTGCCGCCGCTATTCGATACGACGCCGACGGGAAGTTTTTGCTCGCGGCAACGCGTGGCAACGGACAGGTTGGCGAAATCGTCACCGAAAACGTGCGGCGAGTCGTCGATTTACCGATGCAGGTCGACATCCCGAATTTGGAAGTACGCGGCGAAGTCTATATGCCGGTTTCGGTTTTCGATAAGTTTTTCAAAGCCGATTACATGAGCCCGCGCAACCTGACGGCCGGCGCGCTCAAGCTCAAAGACGCAACGCTGGTTTCCGATTATCAGATCCACTTTTTTGCCTACGACATGCTCGCCCCAGCGCTTGAGGGCGAAATTCAGACCGAAGTCGATAAACTAAAGCGTCTGCGAGCGATGGGATTTGAGGCCGCCGAGCCAGAAGCTGTAAACGACGATTCGTTGCAGGCCGCCTTTACTATACTGGAAGATTTGCGCGCCGAACTGAAATACGAAACCGACGGTGTCGTTTTCAAAACCAATCTGATCGAAGAACAGCGTCGACTTGGCCACACGTCGCATCATCCGCGATTTGCGATCGCCTACAAATTCCAGGGCGACGCCGACACAAGTATCTTGCGCGAAGTCCACTGGAGCGTTTCACGCACCGGCGCTATCAATCCGGTCGGAATCGTCGATCCGGTCACGCTCAGCGGCGCGGTCGTCACACGCGTCAGCCTGCACAACCTGGCGATCATGGAACAACTCGGCGGCGAGGCCGGTCTGCATCTTGGCTCCAAGGTAATGATGATGCGACGTGGTGGCGTCATCCCAAATCTTGAGCGTGTCATCGAAACCGGCGACGTTCCCGTCGAAATCCCGACCGAGTGCCCCGGCTGCGGTCAGCCAACCTATCGCCAGAACGACTTTTTGTACGCGCACCACGCTATCGATTGCCGAAGCGCGCGCATTAAACAGATCGAGCACTTCACAAGCGTCATGGAAATCAAAGGATTCGGCCCCAAACTGCTCGAATCCATGTACGACGCCGGCATCATCACTGAACCGGCCGATTTCTACACACTCACCGTCGCCCAGATGTGCTCGCTTGATCGCGTCGGCCCAAAGCTGGCCGAACGCCAGATCAGCCGCATAGCACAACAGCGGACCGTGCCCGCAGAAACATTCTTGCGCGCACTCGGCATCGACGAACTCGGCCGTCACGTCAGCAAAATACTCGCCACACACTTCGACAATATCGAAGATATTTTGAACGTTCAGCCCGAACAACTCTCCGAAATCCCGACAATCGGCGACATCATTGCAACCAAGGTCAGCGAAGGTCTGCAAACGCACCGTGCGATCATAGAAGATCTGCTCGGACACATCACAATTACATTCCCTGAACCACCGTCTGAGAATGCCGACGAAGAAGCAGGCGAAAACGCGCACGCCCTTTATAATAAGAGCGTTCTTTTCACCGGAACGCTCGAATCCATGAAACGTAACGACGCGATCGCTCAAGTGGAAGCTCGCGGCGGATCGGCGCCCTCCTCTGTTTTGAAAACACTCGACTATCTGGTCATCGGCGACGCGGATTTCGAAAAATTCCAGGGCGGCTGGCGTTCCAGCAAATTAAAGCAGGCCGAAAAACACAATGACCAGGGCAGCAACATTCAAATCATCGGCGAACAGGCGTTTTTGAAGCTGCTCGAGGACTGAACGAGCCGATCCATATCCGACCAATCTGGTAGGCTTAACAGTGGATGACAGCTACCTTTCTCGCGTCCGTACTTCTGAAAAGATTAACAGGAACTTTGTGTTGCACGTCATCACTAATCTGTTAAGATCCCCCCGTCTTCTAGATACTTTCCGCGATTCGCGACCCTATATGTCACCCAACATTCCGAATAATTCGGGACGAATGGTGACATAAGCGACTCGCGGCAATCGTTTCAGGAAACGAAACTTTTATCTGTGGTAGGGACGGGATGCACACAGTATTGAATAACAAAAAAGCAACATTTCTGGTCATCGACGATGAGCCGGATATTCTTGATGCGATCGCGCGATTATTTCGCAAAGATTACGATATCTTGACGGCCCAAAACGTGACCGAGGCCTGGGAGCTTATCAAAGAGCATCCAGTCCAGGTTGTCATGACCGATCAGCGGATGCCCAAAATGTCGGGGATCGAGTTTTTGGCAGAGCTGCGAAAAACGCACCCGCATATCGTGCGCGTTCTGTTTACCGGGTACAGCAATATCAGCGACGTTATCGACGCGATCAACGAAGGTCACGTCTATCGCTACATCAGCAAACCGTGGAAACCCGCCGAACTTCGTGTATTCGTGGCCCAGGCCTTCGAATACTACAACGCTCAGCGTGAACGCGAAGAGCTCATGCGTCAGCTTCATCAGGCCAATGAAACGCTCGAGCGCCAAAACACCATGCTCAGCGCTGCCAACGAAGATCTGAAAATGCTCGACCGCGTGAAAAACGTCTTCATGGAAGTCGTCAGCCATGAGCTCAATACGCCGATTGCGATCGTTTTTGGTTACACGTTTTTGTTGCGAAAAGAACTCAACACAAACCTGTCCTCGGTCGCCGGAAAAGCACTCGCGGGCATCGATTCAAGCGCTGTGCGCCTTAAAAACATCTCAAACCGCATCTTCAAAATGCTCAGCGACGACGGCGTCACCGCTACGCTCGATCTGGAATGGCTTGAGCTAAAGGAATTCGTCCAGACGCTTTACGATCAGGTCGATCCATTCCTACAAAAGCGCAATCAAAAGCTCGAGATCTCCGTTGCACCCACCGCGCCGCGAATCTTGGTCGACAAAGACAAGCTCAACGATGTGTGCATGAGCCTACTGATGAATGCCATCAAGTTTTCCTACGATGATCAGACCATCAACCTGGATATTGCGCCGGATAAAGACAATCTCGAGCAGATCACCATCACAGTTCGCGATACCGGCATTGGTATAAACGACGAAGATCTCGCGCAGATTTTCAACATTTTCTTCAGTACCTTCAATACCGGCAACCATTCGTCCGGACAGTACGAATTTGGCAAGCGCGGCATCGGCCTGGGTCTGGCCGTCGCCAAGCGATTCGCAGAAATGCACGGCGGATCCATTGACGTAGAAAGCACCGAAGGCGTCGGCTCACAATTCACCGTGCATTTGCCCATCAAGCCAGAAGGTGCGACCGCGACTGCGCCGTTTCCCGCAGCCAGCTTTCCAGCATCACAGCACGCATCCCACCACTAATTCTTCGATCTGCTCTAAGGTCGAGCCCTAACTTCTCAGCTGCGCACAAACTCCAGCCGAAGCCGCATCAACTCCGCTTGTTCTCCTTCAAGCCTCGGTGCCGCATTCAGGAGTGCATCCGCACGCTCGTACGCACCCGATTCCATCCACAACCAGGTGCGTTCCAACGCCGTACTTTCGTTTCCCCACGAACTAGCCAATACGCGCTCGTGCGCCAACAAGCGCGATGGCTGCTCGAGAAATGCCGGCGGCGCCGTCCCCTCACGCCACAAATACAGCGCGATATCCGTCGTCAGAAAATCCTCGCGCACCGCATAATGCGCCGAAAACACATCGGCAATCCGTTTGCCCAGCGTGTGAAGTTCGTCTGAAAAAGCGCCGAGTAACGCCGATTCGCTGCGCAACGAAAACCGCTCCTCCACCACTGCCTGATTCAAAACAACCAGACAAAACGCACCCCGGCTTAACCCAAAGCTACGCTCTACAAGCTGCGTAAGTCGGCGAGTGCGAGCGGAATCATGGAGAATATCGACGCCGCTAACCATGGTTCCGATTGCGAAAACTGCATCAAAACTCTGCGTCGGCTGCGTCTTTTCATACTCGAATAAATTGTTATGAACGAAGTTGGCCGCCGGAAACCGCGCACGTGCGAGTTCTACCGCCGCCTGCAATCGATCAATACCGACATACTCGATTTCCTGCGCACAATCGGAACGAATTGCCTGCAAGTATTTCCACAAATTCCCCGGTCCGCAGCCAACATCCAGTACTTTTAGCGGTCCAGTCGGTAATTTTGCCGTTAAATCGATCGAATCCAACGCAATTTCATAGCGCAGCGCCTGCTCAAGTTGATGACGCCAACCCGCAGCGATTACAGGATCGTTGTGCTCAAAAAGCTCGCTGTAATAATCGTTCATAGTTTGCTGCACGCTATTTTTCGTGAATGTAACATGAAATCACGACCTGGCAGAATGTCGGTCGACCAACGATTGTATCCGCTCAGCGCGCCCAAATTGATTGGCGGCGAGTGCCAGTTCCGCCGCAATCGCTCCGGCCGTGGCAACATTCGGATCACTGATGCCTGTTTGTTCTAACAAGCGAAATGCCTCGTCAAAACACGCATCCCACGCATCCCACTGACCGCGTTCGCCAAAACACGACAACAGTGCGACCAACACCGCGGCCAATAAACTCCAGTGATAATTACGTCGCAATCGTAATTCCATCGCCTCCAGCAGCTTATAAGCGGTCGAAAAACGACGTTCGTGCAGATGGATCAAAGCCAGATTGATTCGCGCATAATTCGACTGTTCCGAACCGATGGAATCATACAACGCGACGGCTTCCTCGCAGTAGCGCAGCGCACTTTTGTAATCGCCCTGTAGCCGACTCCACTCCGAAATATCGTTGAGACTGTCGGCGACACCGAGTTGGTTTCCGAGCTCTTCGCTCAGCCGACGCGCCGCTTCCGAAAAACGCATTGCCTGCGCAAAATCACCACGCAAACGCGCAATATCGCCCAGTCCGTTCAGACATTGCGCCGTGCCGAGTTTGTCGTCATGTTGCTCAAACTCATTGCGCGCATGCGTCAAAAACTCCACCGCCTGCTCAAGATCACCACGTTGTTCAGCAACCCGCGCAAGTCCCAGCAGACACCTGGCCAACGACGTCCACATCGTCAATTCGCCGAAGATCGAACCCGCAAAACTCAAGCTATTGTTCGCCTCCTCGAGACGCCCAAGATGCCGCTCCGCCTCGCCCTGCTGCAACAAAGCCTGCGCGCCCAACTCCTGCCAGCCGGCACGCTCAGCCCACTCGACTGCCTTCTTGCTGACGCGCAGCGATTCATCAAAACGCCCCTGAAGCCCGAGTGTTTCTGCACGCCGAACCCAGCCGGCACACAACGCCGGATCACGATCCGACAGATGCAATCGCCGAATAATATCCTCGCGCCGGTCCAGCAACATGTGCGCCTTGGCATAGTCGCTCTGTTCCAGACTTAATTCTATCGCCAGCAACAACGGTTCAAGCGCATGCGTCGGCATATCGGCTGCATCCAGATGCCAGGCAAGCCGCTCGCTGATACCACGATCACGCGCACTGTAAATCTGGCTGAGCATCTGCGCGCACGCCGCATTCGTGCGCGCCCACTCGCCAGATTCCTTACTCGTCCGCTCCAGACTTTCACGCAACATTCCATGCGCAAACGCCAGCCGTTCCGCTTTGGCGACCATCAAACCATCACCAACCAGACGACGCATCAAACCTTCTGGAATGGCCTGCTGCATCAATTGTGCAGCGTGTTCCCACTCCTCGATATGCAGCTCCTGACCAAGCGCTGCCGCAACCATCAACGCGACCTGACCTGCCTGACCAAACGCCTCGTGCACAGATTTCAAACGCTCCGCCCAGATCGCGTGAATATCATCCGGGATCTCAATATTTACGCCGTCCCGCAGCGAAAACCCGACCGGACCCAGCGTTAATTTGCCCTGAATTACCCAGTCGCCGACCAATTGCACGGCAAACAACGGAATTCCGCCGGAACGCTCTTCGACCTGACGCGCAAGTTCACCGTCCAGCCCGAGCAAATGCTGCACCAACCCGAGCGAGTTTTGCTTGCGCAACGGCTTCACTTCACGATTTTCAAACAGCGGACTTTCATCCAATTCGGCCACCAGACGACTCGCCGCTTCCTGATCACGAAGCGCCTGGGTTCGCGCCGTCATCAACACCAAAATCGCGGCCGGATGCTCGTTTTGCATTTCCTCAACATACTGCACAAAACGCAGCGTATCCGTGCCCCACTGCACATCATCCAGCCACAACATCACCGGCCTCTCCACCGATAATCGCTGCAAATACCGATAGATAACCGCATAGCGCTGACGGCTCGAAAAAAACCTGACCGTCGGGAAAACTTCACCTTTATCCGCCTCATCAAGCTCCGGACGACCAAAACGAATCATCTCCGTCAACGCGTTCCACTCATACGCATCCTCAACACCCTGGTGCGAAACAATCGAGCGCACACGCTCAAGCGACGCCGTGCGCCCCAGCCGCACACAGCCCAGATGCCGCATAATCATCGCTTCCAGACCATCACTCGATCCCGGCACCGAGCTATGCTTCGCACGCAACACAGTCGCCGCGCCCACCTCATGCGCGCGCTCGCACATCCACTCCACCAGACGCGATTTCCCCGCACCCGCCTGGCCTTCCATCAGCAATAATCGTGCACTTTCTCTCGTTCCTACCTCACCCAGAAGTCTCCAGATGTGATCGCGATGATCATGCCGACCCAGCAATGGAATCGTTCGCAAACCGTACAAACCAAGGCCCGCTCCCAGAAGCTGCGTCGGCCGCACATGAATTTTCGACTCATCACGCTGCCACGTCTGCGGCAACGGCGGCCGCGTCCATAACTCGGAAGCAAAATCGCTCTGCGCCGCCTCAATCTTCGCAACCTTGTCGGCCTTTGCACGATTCGCAGCCATCGCCACCATAAAATCCGTCTGCGAAAACTGCTCCGTCGCCTCAGATCCTTCCTCCGCATGACTCTGATCTTCGAGCACAAATTCCTGCACGCGCCCCTGCGACAAAACCATCGTCGCTGCCGCCCGATCTTCACGCG
>JBEBSM010000115.1:0-10086 GCA_040394315.1 Lujinxingia vulgaris | reverse complement strand
GCCACACCTTCCGAACGATCCCAGCGTCCCTTATCAACCGACACCATCCGCCCGTTTTTACAGGTCACACCGCCGTTCGATAGAAAATACGGTGGATCTGCAAAAATCATGTCAAATTGCTCGGGCTCAAGACGCTCCAAAAGCTCTAGCGCGTCCGCCTCAAACAATGTGAATCCTTGCGGATGGGCAAAATAAGGCTCAATTGGCTCATCCATTCGTAGTGCTAGCTGCATCGACTTCCCTGTCTGGTCGGCAATTATCACCGGCGCAATCCATTGCTCCGTTTGGTGTGATAAAAGGGCCATCCGTGGCCTGTTTTGAAGACATCCTTGTACTACCTGGCTCTGGTACTCATCCGAAAATGAACACCAGTCTTGACTCCAGCTCCGTGATCGGCTTTCGGATCTAAACCCGATCGAATTCTGACCTAAGTCATTGAAATTGATCGCATTTTGAAGTTTCCGATAAGACCGTCAGATCGAAATGATCAAACGATCTCAATTCCTTACGCCGATCTGCATTGTGAGTATGCAACACGATCAGATCCTGTCAAGCGACTTCTTTCACCTGTTCTGCTGCGCCTCATGCCTGCTTGCGATCTTTCTCAAGCCTTTCCATAGACTTAGATCACGCTCAAACAAGTGAAAAATATTCGTCGATGACAAGCTTAATATTCTCAAGCGATCCCATCAGCCTGTGATCGTCATCAAACTCGACGAGCGTTGCGTTTTCCTGGGTTGCAACCCAATCGCGCGACGACTCAATCGGCACCGTCAGGTCCTGGCGACCATGAAACACCAGCGTTTCACACCCAACGTCTGGATATTTCGCGTGTTTTTCCCAGCTCGTCACAAATCCCCAGTGCAAATCCGACATTTCACCGGTCGGGTCCGGAACCGACAGCACGCCCGTCGTGCGCCATTTTTCAATCCGATTCTCACCAACAATCGTTGGCCAGCGCTCAAGGATGTTAAAACCCGGACACAACAACACGATTTTATCGACCTTCTCCGGGTTCGCCTGCGTCCAAAGCGCAGTCAAATAACCGCCCATGCTCGAGCCAATCAAACGCCACGGACCACCCTCCACCTCCGAATCCATCCGGTCCAGTACCGCCAGCGCACCATCCGCCGTCATTTCCCCAAAACTCGGACTATTCAAATCCGGCAGGTGCAACGTCAACCCGTGCCGCGCAAAATGCGCCGCCAACTGAACGCCCTTATTCGATTTTGAACTCGACGCAAATCCATGGACGTACGCAAAACGATACTCAGTCTTCATTCAATCTACCCTTAATTAAAATCCAATATTTATACATTGCTACCGTGACCGCGCAGGCCGGGTCTTTTTCGGCACCTCCGGCTCAACTTCAACCTTCACTTTCTGATATCGAACGGCACTGTACGCGGCCGCCGCAATGATCAGCGCAAGTACGACAAACAAAAAAAGGGAGCGCATCCCCTTCGATTGTGCGTGGAGTTGCTCGATATCATACTGTGAATATTTCATAAATGGGATTCCGCTAAGGCATGCACCAATCAACCCGGTGCCTTCCCAATTGTAAGTCCCCACCAACCCACCACCAACGAACTCCCCGGCATGCTGCGCGTCAAAAAACACCCGCGCCCTTGATAGCAACCGCCTTCCACCTGTACCCTACAAAAAGTAACTTTCTCTCAAAAATGAATTGGGTCGGCGCCAGCTATTATCAAGGTATGCTTTTATGAATCGTTTTTTCTCTACATGGGTAGCCTGTACAAGCCTATTGCTTTTGCTCAGCTCCGCAGGCTGCGGCGACGGCAATTTGTCCAACCCCGGAAACTCTACACCGCTCGATCAGCAAGAAAACAATGACGATGATCACGTAAACGACCCCGCTGATGCAGGCGACACTGTCGATTCAGACACCGACTCCAACACCGATTTAGACACCGATTTGGACGATTCCGACACCGATTCACCCGCCGATGTTTCCGAAGAGCCCGACACCAATTCAGAACCCGATATTTCGGAAGAACCGGACACCACTTCAAAACCCGATGTCTCGAAAGACCCCGAACCAAAACCAGACCCAGACCCCGAACCAACCTGGAGTTGTACGCAAACCGCCTGCAGCGCAGTCGATAACGCAACGACCACGCTCGGGAAAATGAAAAAACTCGACCACTGCGCCTACGAAATGGCACTCCAACACCCAATCTCCACCGGCACCAAGCTCGCTGACAAAGTCCTCGCTCGCCTCAAAGCCGAAAAAGCCGGCACAGCCGTGTCCATGGCGACCGTCATCGGCAGCATGAACCGCACCGCACAAACCGGCCTGTCCCTCACCAACAAAACGCGTCTGGTCGGCATGGGCGCCAGCGGGTTCCGCTGGAATTCCGGTGATGTCGACGTGGATTACTGGATGCCACAGGGCATCACCGGCTCCAGCGACGCAATCGCCAGCGGCGTCGTCAACGGTCGCAAACTCATCATGGTTGCCTGGTATCACAAAACCACCGCACGCCCCACACGCGGCGTGCGCATCAGCCTGGCCGACATCACCGACCTCAACAACGTGAAGTACCGTCACCTGATCCTCGTTGACCCCATCGAAACCGGCGGAAAAGCCAACTTCAAAGCCGCAGAATACGACGGCGGCGACGCCCTGCACGCCGGCGGAATCGTCTGGTACGGCGACTATCTCTACGTCGCCGACACCGCCCAGGGCCTGCGCATCTACGACCTCTCACGCATGTTCAAACTCACCCACACCGACGCCGCCACCAAAATCGGTATCGGCGCCGGCCGCAGCGACGCCCACGGTTACGTCTACGCAATTCCCCGCATCGCACGCTACCGACACACAAGTGCTTCATGCAAATCGCGCTTTTCCTTCGTCGGCCTGGACCGCACCACCACCCCGCCCGTCCTCACCACCGGCGATTACATCTCCGACAGCACCGCCGGTAAAGTTATCTCCTGGCCACTCGACCCCAAAACCCACCTGCTCGAAACACGTCAGGGAACCACCCGCGCAAGCGAAGCGGCCGTCATCGGCCAGACCCGCACCCAGGGCGCGCTACGTGTCGGAGCCAACTACTACTTCTCCAACTCAAGCCAGGACGGCTCCAACGGACGTCTCTACAAAAACCGTCCCGGCCAGACCAGCGTCTCCGTCAAGTGGGTCAACGGCACCGAAGACGTCTATTATGACCGCCAGACCAAACGCCTGTGGACACCGACCGAACACCCCGGCCGCCGCGACGTCGTCTCCATTCCCCTGGCCAACATAAAATAAACAGTGAAACATTCTCAAAGATCGTCGCGCACAATGCGCCACGCCGCCGTCTGCTCATTGAGCGACGGCGGCAGTTTTTTGCGCTCCACCCGACGACCAAACTCTGGCCCCGCATACGCCTCCAGCGATTCAATCCCCTTCGACGATATTTCAAGCACCGCAATCGACTGCTCCGAAGCCTCTTCCGTCCCCACCAGACGCCGCGCCCCAGACCCCAGACAGCTCATCCCCACCAGCCGCAAATCACTGCGTTTGCCCGGATAATACGCATGATGATGACCCGTAATCATCATATCCACACCGTATTCAACCAGCATGTTTTCAAGCGCCACATCATCCATGATTTCATGCTCGCGCCCGCGCGCAATCGGATACAAAGGCACATGCCCGTACACGATTTTTACCGCCTTATCCTTGTGACGCTCCAAAATCCCACGCAGCCACACCCATTGATCGTTGTCGATGGGCCCGGTCGTCGTCGCATCCATCGAAATAAACAACGCCGGCCCCACCTCAAACGCGTAGTACAGCGGATAAAAACTACGATCCACAAACTTCACATCCGGCACGCGCGCCTGCCATTCACGCACAAACTGCACGCGCTCCTCCACAAACTTTGGGCTGCCCGACGCGTCGTGATTACCCGGCGTCACCGCAAACGGAATCCCGGCCGCAGCCAGCGGATCACTCACCGCCGCATGAAACCCGCGCCACATTCCCGCGTAATCAAGACCTGCGCGCTGGCCCGCAACCATATCGCCCGTCGAAATCACAAGGTCCGGCTTCAAGCTGTCGGTCAAAAACCGCACGCCGCTGTGCACCGCTTGCCCGTAGTCCTTCGATCCGTAACTTCCGTTCAGGTCCGACACAATCGCGACCCGAAACAAACCGTCCGAATCCGTTTTCTCGACCGCGCGAACCACCACATCCGGCGCATCTACAACCGTTGCGACTTGTGCAACAGTCACCGATTCTTGCGCAGGCTCCGCAGCGCCATCCACGTCCGCAGCACCCATCGACAACCACGCGACCACCAATCCCGCCAGAATTACACTGAATCGCCCTGCTACCATCGAAAACTTTTCCACCGATAATCGAATTGCCCACAACACACCAAGCTGCCAGTATGGCGCACCCGGTGGCCAGTCTGGCCAGTCTGGCCAGTCTGTGCCCGATATGGCACCCTGTCAAAGTTTTGATTCCCCCACTTTTTATACCGAGATATTCAATATGCCACACATAACCACCGCCGACGGCTGCAACATCTTCTACGACACCCAGGGTTTTGAGGACGATGCTCAGGCAAAACCCGTCGTCGTTTTCCTCAACGGAATGACCCAGAGCACACTGCACTGGTCCAGCCACGCCCGCGCCCTGCGCGACCAGTACCGCGTGCTCACCTACGACGCCCGCGGCCAGGGCCAGAGCGACATCGGCGACTTAGACCTCACCATCGAACAACACGCCGCCGACCTCACCGCCATTCTCGATCACTTAAACATCGACCAGGCAAACCTCGTCGGCTTCAGCCACGGCGCCCGCGTAGCCCTTGGCTTCGCAAACCATTCCGCCCACCGCCTGGACCGCCTCATCTTGTGCAGCGCCACCGCCGAACCAACAGCCCTTGCCCGCACCATCATCCGCGCCTGGTACGAAGTCCTGCGCCTGGGCGGCCTCGAAGCCATGGCCTGGTCCTCGCTCCCGACCATCCTCGGCTCGCAGTACCTTGCTCAAAACGAGCGCCTGCTCTCCAGCATCATCAAGGCCAGCATCACCCGCAACTCCCAACAGGGCGTTCTGGCACTGCTCGAAGCCATGATGAAATACCCCGGCCTTGCAGACCTCGCCAGAAACGTCCGCCACCCGACGCTTGTCATCTCCGCCTCCGAAGACCTCCTCGTCACCGCCTCCGGCGCTCAGGAGCTGGCCGAACTCTGCCACGGTGAACACATCGAATTCGAAGGCCTCGGCCACACAATACCCATCGAAGATCCCGCCAAATTCCGCACCACCGTCCTCGATTTCCTCCAGCGCTAACGCTTTCACTCCCCGGCCTGCTTAAAAAGTCCAGAACCTGCCTCACACACCGCCCCGGTCCGGTTCTGGACTCCAAAACCTGCCTCACACTACTCGCCGCACCTGTTTCCGGACTCCAAAACCTGCCTCACACTGCTTGCCCTGCAGGTTTCGACATCCCAAAACCTGCCTCACTCCGGGCGTCTGGCGAGTTTTGATGTCCAGAATCTGCCTCACACGGTGCGTCACACCGGTTCTGGACTCCAAAACCCCACCGACGCACACGGTGACGCGGGTTTGGGCAAAAACTTGCGGCTTTGCAAATCCCTTCTACAATCGGTTGCGCATGAAGTGGGTTTGCCGGCGAGGAAGTTGTGACGCTAGATAGTGCAATTGACGACTATATTTTCCATCTGAGAACGGAACGCAATCTGGCTTCCAATACGGTGCAAGCCTACAGCGTGGACCTTGCCCAGTTTGCGGCCTTCTGCACGCAAAAAAACGTGCACCTGGATGTGAAGGCGATTGACGACAACATCATCAGCGCGTTCATGGCCGATCAGCGCGGCGACGGCACGGCTTCCATCACCAAAACTTCTAAGAAAACCGATAATATAAAAGACGAGGGTGTGACGTCGCGTTCGCTTTCCAGAAAACTCTCGTGCTTGCGGGGGCTTTTCAAATTTCTGCGGCGCGAAGAAACCATCACGCTCGATCCGATGGTGCACATTGATGCGCCACGTTTTGGCAGCCGCATTCCGGCGGTGATTAGCCTGGACGAGGTCGAAGCGCTCATCGATGCGCCCGACCGCGGAACGCTCGAAGGCATACGCGACTGGGCCATGCTCGAGGTTTTGTACGCAACCGGTTTGCGCGTTACCGAACTGGTTAGCCTGATCGAGCGCGAGGTTGATTTGCGCGCCGGTTACGTGCGCGTGATCGGAAAAGGTAGCAAGCAGCGCATCGTGCCGTTGGGTGAAATCGCAATTGAAGCGGTCACGGAATACAAGGAATTTGCGCGTGGCCAACTTTTGCAAAACCACGGCGGCGCGGGTTCCACGCCGTCGTTGTTTGTAACGCGGCGCGGCGGTGCGATGACGCGTCAGGCGTTCTGGAAAAACCTCAATCGCTACGCGGTCATCGCCGGAATCACGAAGGATATCAGCCCGCACAAGCTCCGCCACAGTTTCGCCACGCACCTGCTTGAGCGCGGCGCGGACCTGCGAATCGTGCAAACGCTTCTCGGGCACGCGGACATCAGTACGACGCAAATTTATACGCACGTCGCCCAGGCACGCTTGAAAGCAATGTACGACGAACACCATCCACGCGCATGACGATGACCGCGCCAAAAGTCGCGCTAAAAACCGCGCCAAAAACTGCGACAACCGTTGCAGCAGAACGCATCGTTCCACCCGAGCTGCGCCTGAATCTGGCGGCCTTCACCGGGCCGATGGACTTGTTGCTCGACCTCATTCGCAAGCATGAGATCGATATTTTTGATATTCCGATTGCAATCATTACGACCGAATACCTGGCGTATCTCGACACGATCAACACGCTCGATCTGCACGCCGGCGACGAATGGCTAGAGATGGCCGCCATGTTGATTTTGATCAAATCGCGGATGCTTTTGCCGCCCGACCCGACCGCGGAGGACGACGACGCCGGCCCCGACCCGCGCGAAGAACTCGTCCAACGCATTTTGGAATACCAGATGTACAAGCTCGTGGCCGAAAAGCTCGACGACCGGCCGCAGCTTTCGCGCGATGTTTTTGCGCCGGCGTCGCGCGTGGCCGAATACGCAAAAGACCTCGGGCCGCCGCCCTTGCACGAAGCGTCGATGGACGATTTGATGAACGCGCTGCGCCGGATCATCCAGCGCCAGAAAACCAAACCCGACTGGGCCTACGAAATTACGCGTGAACGCCTGACGTTACGCCACGTGATTTTGGAGATTTCTACGCTCTTGCGCGATTCCCCCCGCATTACTTTTGATACGATTTTTGAAGGCGGCGAGATTTCACGACACCGCGTGGTCACCACGTTTTTGGCGCTTTTGGAGATGACGCGCTTGAAAATGATTCGTCTTTTCCAGGCAAAACTCACCGAAGACGTCCTTTATATAGAGCGCGCTGTAATCGACATCGTCGAAGTCAGTCAAACGTTCGAATTTAACGAATAATACTTTTAGCGAAACCAGTTTAAAGCCATGTCCGAGCCACCCGACAATCTGTATTTGATGGATCTTCAGCTCACCACCGCTGCCATCGAAGCACTATTACTTGCCAGCGAAACGCCGATCGCCCCCGGCCGGCTGCCGATGCTCTTGCCGGAGGCCAGCCCGGAGACGATCCAGCGTGCGATTGTCGAGTTGCGCACGATTTTTAGCGGTCCATCGCGCGGGATTCATCTGGTTCACGTTGCCGATGGTCTGCAATTTCGCACGAATCCTGCATTTTCTGGTCAGATCCGCACGATGTTTCAATCGAAACCGGTGCGGCTGTCGCGTCCGGCCATGGAAACGCTGGCGATTATCGCCTATCGGCAGCCGATTACGCGTGCACAGATCGAGGAAATTCGCGGAGTTGACTCGTCTGGCGTGGTTCGAACGCTGATGGACCACGTGCTGGTCGAAAGTGTGGGTCGACTCGATGATATCGGAAAACCATGGCTTTATGGTACAACACGTAGGTTCCTGGAGTTTTTCGGCCTGGAAAACATCGCCGACTTACCCACACTCGAACAAAATGAGGTCGATGCACTGCTCCAAATGCAAGTTCACCTTGACGCCGACCTCGATCGCGGCGAGGAATAACTCGCCGAGACAATCCGTTTTTTTGGCTGGCAATCCTGCGCCCTCTGTACAATCGTCCAAAAGGGCGACCTTCATAAGCAATAAGCTTCAAGCTATATGCATCACACTGGAAAATCATGAACAACGAAATGCGTTTACAAAAGTTTCTCTCACAGAGTGGCATCTGCAGTCGTCGCCGCGCCGAAGAGCTCATGCTCGGTGGCCGCGTCAAATTAAACGGCAAAGTTTGCAAGGAACTCGGCACAAAAATTGATCCAGACAAGGACAAGGTTGAAGTAGACGGCAAGGCCGTCAACGCAGCGACCTCGTTTATTTATCTGCTGGTCAATAAGCCACCAAGCTATATTACGTCGCTGTACGATCCGGAAGGTCGTCCGGTGGTCACCGATTTGCTGCCGAAATCCATGCCACGCATCTGGCCGGTCGGTCGCCTGGACTGGGACACCGAAGGTCTGCTCATCATGACCAACGATGGCAAGCTCACGAACCTGATGACGCACCCAAGTCACGAAGTGCCAAAAACTTACGCCGTCAAAGTGCGTGGACAAATTGGCGAGCGTGATGAGGTGCTGGATCGACTGCGCCAGGGTGTGGAAATCGAGCCGGGCGAAATCACCAATCCTGCCCAGGTTCGCGTAAATTATTACAATGGCAACAACACCTGGCTGGAAATGACGATTACCGAAGGTAAGAATCGTCAGGTCCGCCGCATGTGGGATGCTGTCGAGTTTCCGGTCATGAAGTTGCGCCGTATTTCGATGGGTTCGATGACCATCGACGGCCTGCCGTCTGGCGCGTACCGCACGCTGACGCACGCCGAAGTTGTTGAACTTTATGGTGATCTTGATGAAGTAATGCCAGAAATGGCGCGGCCGAGCCGTCGTGGGAAACAACGCGAGCAAGAAGATCTTGCGCGAAATGATAAACCTCGCGCGCAGTTCTCGGAAACCACCAAACGCCGCATGACGCGTTCGACGGCTGCCCGAAAAGAAACCGCCGAAGCGCCAAAAAGATCACGTGAGAGTGTGAATCCTCACGCAACGACCAAGTCCGGCAAATCGAAATCTGGCGCTGATAAATTCGGTAGCTACAAGCCGGTTGTCACGCAGCCGGAAGAAAAAAAGCCGTATGACAAAAAAGCACACTTTCAGATCAACCCGATCACTGGCGAAAAAGTCGTGCGCGCAAAACGCGGCTATCGCACGGTAGAAAGTGTGGAAGGTGACCGCGCTGCACGCGCACGTCGCGAGCAACGCGAGCCGGTTGCACAACAAACCACACGGCGCGATGAAAAGCCTGGTAAAGGCGCAGCAAAACGCGACGACACCAAACGCGACTACAAAAGTGCGAAAGATCTGCGTCCCGGTCAGGCAGGCCCCAAAGAGCCGCGCGACTACGTACCGAAAGAACGCGAATCTGTGTCCAGAGAGCGTGGATTTAAGGTTGGCGCTCCGCGTGACGAGAAAAAGTCGTACGGAAAACCGGCTTACGACAAATCGGACAGTGGAAAACCGGCTTACAATAAATCCGACAGTGGAAAACCTTCGTACTCTGGTAAGCCATCCTCCGGTAAACCGGCTTCTGGAAAGCCGTCGTCGGGAAAGCCGTCGTCTGGTAAACCATCGACGGGAAAACCAGGGCCACGAAGCGCTGGAAAACCATCAAGTCGTCCGTCGAACAAGCCTCCAAAAAAGTAAATAAAGATTGCCGTTGACAAAGCGCCCCCGGACCACTACCTTCCAAATTCCTGGGGCGCTCCAGAAATTCAAAGCATCACAAAGAGCGCCACAAACCACCGTATCGCGGGATGGAGCAGCCAGGTAGCTCGTCGGGCTCATAACCCGAAGGTCGCAGGTTCGAATCCTGCTCCCGCTACTGCAACACCGTAACAACAGCTTGTGTAATAAGTGCGATACACGTATCGCGGGATGGAGCAGCCAGGTAGCTCGTCGGGCTCATAACCCGAAGGTCG
>JBEBSM010000114.1:0-10123 GCA_040394315.1 Lujinxingia vulgaris | reverse complement strand
GCAAATCCTGGGGGATTTGCACGGCTTTTTTGTGTTTTGGGGTGATTGTGGGATCAGTCGGCGGGGGCGAAGCCGCGGCGCATGGTGTTTTCGGTGATGGCGCGAGGTTCCATGAAGTTTAGGAGGTAGTCGGGGCCGCCGGCTTTGGTGCCGGTGCCGCTCATGTTGAATCCGCCGAATGGGTTTCGGTAGACGAGGGCGCCGGTGATGCCGCGGTTGATGTAGAGGTTGCCGACGTTGAATTTTTGGCGAGCGATATCGATGTTGGTGGGGCTGCGGGAGAAGATGCCGCCGGTGAGGGCGTAGGGTGTGGCGTTGGCGATGTCGAGGGCTTCATCGAAGGTTTTGGCGCGGATGAGGGCTAAGACGGGGCCGAAGATTTCTTCCTGGGCTAGTCGGGAGGTGGGGGCGATGTTTTCGAAGATGGTGGGGGAGACGAAATAGCTGTTTTGGGGAAGGTCGGTTGGGATTGGGGTTTGGATGATGAGTTTTCCTTCCTGGTAGCCGAGTTGGATGTAGTGTTCGATTTTGGCTTTAGCGTCGGCGTCAATGACGGGGCCGATGCGGGTGGCGGGGTCGTGGGGTTGGCCGATGAGCATGCTGTGGGTTGCGCCGATGAGGCGAGTTTTGAATTCTTCGTAGCAGGAATCGAGGACGATGACGCGGCTGCAGGCGGAGCACTTTTGGCCCTGGAAACTGAAGGCGGAGTGTGCGACGGCCTGGACGGCTTCGTCGAGGTCAGCGTCGGCGTCGACGATGATTGCGTTTTTGCCGCCCATTTCGCAGATGACTTTTTTGATGAAGTTCTGGGTTGGGGGTGTGTTGGCGGCAGGGGTGTTGGCTGCAGAACGTATGATTTCGAGGCCGACTTCTTTGCTGCCGGTGAAGGCGATGATGTGGATATCGGGGCTTTCGGTGAGGAATTTGCCGATTTCGTGGCCGTAGCCGGGGAGGAAGTTGACGACGCCGGGTGGGAGTTTGGCAGCGAGGATGCATTCCATGAGTTTGGCGGCGATGACGGAGGATTGTTCGGCGGGTTTCATGATGACGGTGTTGCCGGTGACGGCGGCGGCGACGGTCATGCCGGTGAGGATAGCGAGTGGGAAGTTCCAGGGGGCGATGACGGCGGTGATTCCTCGGGGTTGGTAGATGAGGTGGTTGAGTTCGCCGGGGAGGTGTCCCATGCGTTGGGGTTTGGCGATGCGGAGCATTTCGCGGGCGTAGTATTCGCAGAAGTCGATGGCTTCGCAGGTGTCGGCGTCGGCTTCGGGCCATGTTTTGCCGACTTCCCAGACCATCCAGGCGGAGAGTTCGTCGCGGCGTTTTCGGAGTTCGGCGGCGATTGCGACGAGGTAGTCGGCGCGTTGTTCGGGTGAGGTTTCGGACCAGGATTTTTGGGCGGCGCGGGCGGCGTTGATGGCTGAAATGGCGTCGTCGGTGCTGGCGAGTGCGATGTTGCCGACGGATTGTGAGGGGTTGGCGGGGTTTTCGCTGGGGATGTACAGGGTGGTTTGCACGGATTTGTTGTTGATGACGAGCGGGTAGGATTTTCCGAGTTGTGAGCGGACGGAATCGACGGCTTTTTGCATGTCGGCGCGGTCTTTTGGGTTGGAAAAGTCGCGCATGGGTTCGTTGAGGAAGTGTTTGGGAGGTGTTTTGATGGTTGGTGCTGGTGAGGTGTTGGCTGGATGGGCGGTGGGATCGGCAAGGAGTTTGTCGATGCTCTGGCCGTCGACGAAGGATTGGCGGAGCCAGCTTTCGTTGCTGGTGTTTTCGAGGAGGCGGCGGACAAGGTAGGCCATGCCGGGGATCATTTCGCCGATGGGGACGTAGTCGCGCAGGCGGTAACCCATCTGGATGACGGCGGCTTTCATGGGTTCGGCCATGCCGTAGAGCATCTGGATTTCGAGGGCGCTTTTGTCGAGGCGGTTGGCCTGTGCGTAGGCCATGGCGTGGGCTAAGGAGCGGACGTTGTGGGAGGCGATGGCGGTGCGGATGTATTTGTGGTTGTCGATGAGGACTTCGGCGCAGCGCTCATAGCTGGCGTCGGTTTGCCATTTCTGGGTGAAGACGGGGCTTGGCCAGCCTTGTTGTTCGGCGTGGATGGTTTCAAAATCCCAGTAGGCGCCTTTGACAAGGCGGACGGTGACGGGTGTTTTGCGTTTTTTTGCCCATTTGGCGAGTTCTCTTAAGTCGTTTTCGCAGTCTTTTAGGTAGGCCTGGGCGACGATGCCGGCGTTTAAAAAGTCTGCGAATTCGGGTTCTTCGAGGAGGCTTTTGAAGGTGGCGTAGGTGAGGTCTTTGTAGCGGTATTGTTCGAGATCGATGTTGATGAAGGCGTTTAGCTGTTTGGCTTTTCTAAAGAGTGGGCGCAGGCGGGTTTTGATGGCGTCGATGCTGCCCTGGAAGTCGATGGGGTCGATCTGGCTGAAGAGTGAGGTGAGTTTTACGGAAATGTTGATGCGGGGAATGGGGCCGTAGGGTGTGCTTTCGAGGGTTGGGTTTTTGGGCCAGTCGGCGGTGTTTTTGGCGAGTGTGTCGAGGATTTCGTTGTAGCGTTCGAGGTAGATGGTGGCTTCGGTTTCGCTGACGGCGGCTTCGCCGAGCAGATCGAGGGTGAAGGTTTGGCCGGAATCCCACATGGCGCGCAGGGTTTTGAGGGAGTCGGCGGCGGTTTCGCCGGGGATGAAGCGTTCGGCCATGCCGACGATTTGTTTGGTGATCTGGTCGGAGGCTAATTTGGCGATCATGGAGTCGGGTTTGACGCGGCCGAGGCCCCATTGGAAGGCGGCGGGGAAGTTTTGTTCGGGGCGGCAGAAGTATTCCTGGAGGTGTTCGGCGACCTGGACGTGGTCTTTGAGGGTTGGGAAAACGTCGACGAAGCGGAACATTTCGATTTTGAAGGCTTCGTCTTTCTTGGACCATTCCATCATTTTTCCGCTCCAGTAGTCTTTGCGGAAAACGGATGGTGTTTGGCCTTTCATGCGTTGGAAAACTTCCTTACCAAGACGTGTGATTTCTTGTTCAGATGCTCGAGCCATTGGGTTCTCCCGGACGATTGTAAGGTGTTGTTATGCGTGTGTTTTTGTTCTGTTTGGTGGTTTTATCAGATGGTTGTTGGGGAGGTCAAAGGGAAAGGAAGGGCATGGCTCACGCGAAGACGCGAAGACGCGAAGGAAAGGCACGGCAAAGGCAAGAAAGGGCAAGAAAAGCAAAGGGCGCTCCGCGGGTGTGTTTTCTGGTGAAAACGGTTGGCGGAGCGCCGGGTGTGGGTGGGTTTTGGGGGATTAGTCGAGTGGGGCGGTTTGCTCGGGGTTGGAGGCGTCGAAGGGTTGTGCGGGGCCGATGGGGGTGATTTCCATGGGATCGGTTGGGTCAAGTGGTTCGGTTGGGTCGACGGGATAGGTGGGGCTCAGGGGATCACGGTCGTAGGGTTGGGTGCCGGGTGTGTTGGGGTATTTATTGCCGGGATCGATGTCTTCGTTGTCGTAAACGTTGTCGTTGTTGTTGTAGTTGTCGTAATCGCGGTCTAGGTTATCGCCGACGTTGGGATCGATGGTCGGGTCGAGACGTGGATCTAAGACGGGATCGGGTGTGGGGTCGATGTTGGGATCGTTCTGGGTTTGTTGGCCGGGATTATCGAGTGGGCCGCCGCCGATGGGGTCAACAGGTTGTTGGGCCATGTGTTCAAGGGTTGCGCCGGCGGTGACAAAGAACTGGTTGATTTGTTCGGTTTGCTCCTGGATGGGAGTGTCGGGGACGATGGATGTGGCCAGTCGCGCGAGGTTTTGGGATTGCCTGTCGTAGGTGGGGTAATACTGGCGTTGCACATTGACGAAGAGGGTTGCGACGTCGATGAACGCATCTTGCACGATACTGGGTTGCACATCGCGGTCGACGCTCGGCATCATTTCGATGGCGATGATCTGGTTGTTGACGGTTTGTTGCTCCTGCATGAGTTTTTCGTCGTAGCTGCTGATCATGGCGCCGAGCGTTTCGGTCAGCGAACGAAGTCCGCGTATTGCGTAGGTGTTGATGTATTTGTTGTATGCCTGGTCGCGCTGAAAGCTGGTGACAAACTCGCTGAAGTTGTCGACGGCCGCGTTAACTTCTCGCGTCTTGGCCTTTGCATCGGCTTTGTCCGACAATTCAGACTGGAGCGGGATGTTTCCGTGTTCGCGCGCTCTTGGGTCGACGGGCCCGTCGGGATTGAGCTCTAACGGCGGCTCATAGGCGACCAGGTTTGTGGTGGCGAAGAGCAGACCTGCGGCGGTGAGTAGCGTGAAAATACTGCGGATTGTTCTGCTTATGGGGGTACTGACTTTCATTACAAACTCCTGACAGATTAGAGCAGCGGATTGACTGCAGGAGAAAATGTAAGGGCTTGGCCGGCGGACCCAAATCAACGATCGCTTCGTGGCCGCTCCTAGACGACCTTGTAGGTCGCCGTCGTCGCGGCCACTTCGCGTTCGTTGATTTGTTCCTCGCCGGTGTTCGTTTTTGGTGGGGTTTCTTGGTTTGGGTGGTGGTTAGAGCATGTTGAGGGGGTCGACGTCGATGACGATGCGGACGTTTTTGTGGGCTGGGGTGGCGGCTTTGAAGTGTCCGACGTCGCTGAGGAATGCGCGGGCGAATTGGCGGAGGAGTGGGCGGGTGGGGCATTTGAGGGTGATTTGCCAGCGGGCGCGGTTGTTGATGCGGGCCATGGGTGCCATGGCGGGGCCGAGCATGGTGATGGCTTCGGCGAATTGGGGGTTGTGGCGGAGATGGCGTTGGGCGGCGGCGGCGTAATCGCGGGCGGCCTGGATGGTGGCGCCTTCGCTGACGGCTTCAAATTTGAGGGCTATCATGTGGGTGTAGGGTGGGTAGTGGAGTTCTTTTCGCATGCGGAGTTCGTGGGCGGCGAAGGTTGCGTAGTCGTGGTTTTGTGCGGCGGTGAGGCTGTAGTGGTCGGGCATGAGGGTCTGGATGTAGACGATGCCGGGGAGGTCGCCGCGGCCGGCGCGGCCGGCGACCTGGGTGAGGAGTTGGAAGGTGCGCTCGGCGGCGCGGAAGTCTGGGAAGTTCAGGCTCATTTCGGCGCCGACGACGCCGACGGTGGTGACGCCGGGGAAGTCGTGACCTTTGGTGACCATCTGGGTTCCGAGGAGAAGATCGACTTCGTGTTCGCGGAATTGGGTGATGATTTTCTGGAGGTTTTTGCCGCCGCTGGTGTCGCGGTCGAGGCGGGCGATGCGGGCTTTGGTGAAGAGTTCCTGGACGTAGGATTCGAGTTTTTCGGTGCCGGTGCCTTTGCGGCCAAGGCCGGTGTGGGCGCATTCGGGGCAGTATTCGGGCATGCGGATTGCGTAGTCGCAGTGGTGACAGCGCAGGGCTTCCTGGCGACGGTGGTAGGTGAGGGAAACGTCGCAGTTGGGGCACTGGAATACGTGGCCGCAGCTTTCGCAGAGCACGCAGGGAGAGAATCCGCGGCGGTTTAGAAAGAGGATGGCCTGTTGGTTTTTGTCGAAGGTTTTGCCGAGTGCGGCGATGAGTGGGTGTGAGATGAGTTGGGGTTGTTGGGGTGTGTTGGACGGGCGTTGGTTGCCGCCGCGCATGTCGACGAGGTGGACGACAGGTAGTGGGCGTGCGGCGACGCGTTCGGGCATGGGGAGGTAGGTGAGGCGATTGTTTTTGGCTTTGTGGAACGATTCGAGGCTTGGGGTGGCGCTGCCGAGCACGACTTGCGCTGTTTCGAGGTGTGCGCGGACGAGGGCCATGTCGCGGGCGTTGTAGCGTGGGCCTTCTTCTTGTTTGAAGCTGGCGTCGTGTTCTTCGTCGACGACGATGATGCCGAGGCGGTCGAGTGGTGCGAAGATTGCGGAGCGTGCGCCGATGACGATTTCGACTTCGTTGCGTTTGATGCGGCGCCACTGGTCGAATTTTTCGGCCTGTGACAGACCGGAGTGGAGGACGGCGATGCGTTCGCCGAAATGGCCGCGGAAAACACCGACAAATTGTGGGGTGAGGGCGATTTCTGGGAGTAAAACGAGTGCTGTGCGGTTGGCAGCGAGTGTGTCGCGGATGGCGCGCACGTAGACTTCGGTTTTGCCGCTTCCGGTGACGCCGTGGAGTACGAAACCTTCGAATTTGTTGGCGTCGCGGGCGCTGGCGAGTTGGTCGAGGGCGAGTTGTTGGGTGGGGGTTGGTTCAAAGAGTGTGGGTTTGGTGGGTGGTGCGTCGGCGAAGGGGTCGCGGTAGAATTCTTCTTCCCAGGACGTGATGAGGCCGCGTTCTTCCATGGCTTTCAGGCTGGAGTGCGGGTTTTTGATGGATTCGCGTAGTGTTGCGAGTGCGACGGAATCCTGGCCTTTGAGTTGTTGATAGATCGTTTCTTGTGTGGCGCCTAATCGTTCGCCGATAGCGAGTGGGCGGGCGATTCTGTAGAACTTTTCGGTTCGTGCGCGGACTTTGGCTTTTTCTTCTTCGTAGAAAACGTCGACAAGGTTGAGGGTTTCGAGTTCGCTCAGGTGGACGTAGGTGAGGCCGGGGACGGCTTCTTTGATGGTGCGGATTGCGGTCTGGCCTTTGCCGGTGAGGGCATCGATGGCTTTTTGTAGTTCGGGGGAGAGGTCGGAGAGTGTGGTTTTGTCGATTTTTTCGTGGAGGCGGTAGTGTTTCATGCCTTCGACGCGGACGGCGGAGGGGACGGCTAAGCGGACGACTTCGCCGATGGGGGCGAAATAGTAGTCGGCGACGAAGTTGAGGAATTCGAGGCCGGTGGCGGAGAGGAGGGGTTCGAGATCGACGATGTCGACGAGGTTTTTGATTTTGGTGGGGGCTAGTTCGGTGGGGTTTTCTTGTTGGACACTCATGACGAGGCCGGTTTTGGAGCGGTTTCGGAATGGTACTTGTACGAGTTGTCCGGGTAGGACGGCGGCTTGCCAGGCGGGGGGGACCGCGTAGGTGAAGGTCGTGAAAAGCGGGACGTCGATGGCAACCTGAATGAACAATTTGAGTGGGGGGCTTGAGGATGATTGGGTTTGGTGAGCGAGTGTGACGCGATTTGGTTTTAGCAGGGGTTGGGGATAAAAGCACTACAAAGGCAACACCAAAAGCTTCGCGCGAAGGGGCGAAGGGTGCGAAGGGGGGCGAAGAAAAGCTAAAGGAAGGGCAAGAGCAATGGCAAAGGGCGCGCGGGAGGGGGTGGAGGGGGCGGAGAAAAGGAAATACGGGGTAGGGGTGAATGTAAATGTTTGAAACGTGGCGTCGCTTGTGGCAGGGTGCGCGCGAATCCGTTCTGATTTCCGGTGGTGAATGAGGAAAAATCGAGCGGGTAACCATGTGATTTTTGTTTTGGTGATTCCGTTGTAGAAAATGTTGGATAAAATTTTTGCGTCAAATTTAATATTGTGGAGAAGAAATGAAAAGTCTTAGGTTGAGTCGTATTTTGCTAACGCTATTGCTGATGAGTGTATTTAGCTCGGCGGCATTCGCGCAGGTTGTAACCGTGCCGGCGTCGTCTCGTTTGACGGGTACGATGCCGACGGGCGATGCAGAGGGATTTTGTGCGCAGTTTACAAAAGCTAGCGTGGCGGTGCCAAATAATACGCATATCCTGGATACCGTTGCTAAATCGGTCAGTCTTTTGAATGGGACTGGTACGGCGCCGATTCGTCATTCGCCGGATCTGACGTTTTTTGCGATATTGCCGACTGTAAATCTTCACGATGCGGCCAATGCGTTGACGACGCAGGAAGTAGGCAACGATCAGTTGTTTCCGTGGTCGAAGCCGATTCCGTATTGGAGTGACGAGGTTTGTGAGTCGCATGGTGGCGTTGGTGTTGCTGACGGCGAGCGTTTTTCGATGCGGTTGCAGGGGAACTTGCATGTGCGTCAGGCGGGAACGAAGACGTTTGCGGTGCGTGCCGACGATGGTTATCGCTTAAATATTGGTCAGCAAAAAGTTGTTGAGTTTGACGGTCTGCGTGCGGCTCGTGTGGATAGTGTTCGCGTGAAGTTCTCGCAGCCAGGGATCTATCCTATCGAAGTTCTGTATTATGAGAATACGGATGCTGCGGTTTTGGAGATGTTTGTAGCGGACCATGAAATTTCGTTCACGGGTGATGTCGATGGACAGGCCCCGGGTGCGTTGCCGAACAATGTTCAGGTAAGTGCGAACCCGTCGACGGGCTCGGATCTGTCGTATGTGACGTTGCCGACGCTGCCTCTTGGGTTTCGTTTGTTGAGTTACGAAGACGTTGGTTTGCCGAGCTGGGATCCAGCGGTGAAGCCCGTAGGCTATACGAATTGCCGGGATCTGGTTGGTAAGCCGAGCGATATTTGCGTGATCGACGAGCCGTCGATGACATGCGGAAACGGTGCGATTGATGCGCTGCCGGGTAATCGCGTGGAAGGTTGTGATGATGGGAACACGGTTGCCGGTGATGGCTGTAATGCGGCTTGTGGCGTGGAAACGGGATGGACTTGTGTCGGTCAGCCGTCGCGTTGTTTTCGTGATGTGGACGGTGATGGGATTGCGGACGGCGAGGATAACTGCCCGACGATTGCGAACGCCAATCAGGTGGACAGCAATAATAGTGGCTTTGGTGATGCATGTGACGTTCTGATTACGACGCCGGTCAACGGTTCGACGATTGGGACGACCAACGTGGTTGTGTCGGGAACGACGACTCCGAACACCGTTGTGACGATTTTGGTGGATGGCGTGCAGGTCGGGACGGCAACGAGCAATGCTGGTGGTGTTTGGACGTTTACTGTGCCGGGAGTTTCGGAGGGCGTACATGCCGTGGTGGCAACAGCGAGCGTTGCGGGTAACGTTGTGAGCGATACGTCTTCGTTTACGGTCAACTCGCAAAACTTCATTGAAATTGCGACGCCGGCGAATAACTCGACGGTTAGCGATGCGACACCGACGATTGAAGGAACGACGGTTCCGGGTGCAACGGTTACGGTTATTGTTGACGGTCAACCCGTGGGAACGGTCGTTGCGAACGCTCAGGGAGTCTGGACGTATAATGTTGCTACCCCACTTGCCGACGGCGCGCACACGGTGACGGTGGAAACCACCAATGCCGGTGGAGTGAAGGTTTCGGCGACGACGAGCTTTGATGTTGATACGACGGTTGATGGCCAGCTTGTTATTACGAGTCCACAAGGTGGCGATAAGCTGAAGACGCCGACGCCAACGATTACCGGAACTACGGAGCCTGGTGCGACGGTTACGGTTTCGATCGATGGTAATGTGGTTGGAACGGTCGTTGCTGATAGCGAAGGAAACTGGGAATTGCCGGTTACCACGGCGTTGGCTGATGGCCCGCACACGGTTCATGCGGAAGCTGTTATTGGTGGAAAAACCGCGGAATCGACAGTGGAGTTTGAGGTCAAACGACCGGGTGCTACCGACAATGTGATCGAGATCGATAGCCCGACAAGTGATGAAGTTGTGACGACTTCAACGCCGACGATCACCGGTACGGCACCTGCTGGTGCGACGGTAACGATCGTTGTGGACGACGTGGTTGTGGGTACGACGGTTGCCGATACAAACGGTAATTGGAGATTTAAGTTGCCAGCTCCGATTGCGGATGGCGTGCATACGATCGATGCGCAGACCGAGATCGATGGAACTGTGCATGAAGCGAGCGTATCGTTTGAAGTAAAGCATTCGGGTCCAGACCTGGTGGTTACTTCGCCGGCTGCTGGTGGCACGATTTACGGTGAGGGGTCGGTTCCTGTTTCTGGAACGGCAACGCCTGGTTCGACGATCGATATTTATGTGGACGGCGTTCTTGTTGGTACGACGCAGGCCGGTGACGATGGAAAATGGTCGACGGAAATTCCGGGGATGGAGCCTGGTGAGGTTGAGATTTCGGTTGTTGCGCGTGATGGCGACGGTAATGAAACGACTGTAATTGTTACGGTTGAGGTTGTTGAGTTCATCCCTGGCGTTGAGGAAGGTCAATACTCGCTGACGGGTGGTGGTTTGTTGTGCAGCGCAGCGCCCTCGAACTTGGGCGGCGGTTCGGCCGGATTCGCCGGCATTGTTGGGCTGTTGCTCGGTGCAATGATGTGGCGTCGGCGTCGGTCCTAAATCGACGAGCGCTTCGTGAACGCATCCGGG
>JBEBSM010000113.1:0-10197 GCA_040394315.1 Lujinxingia vulgaris | reverse complement strand
CTCAGACACCGCCCGTCGAATCTTGTAACTAGATTCATCCTGCTCCGTTTTACGAGCCCGCTTGAGATCCGATTCACGACGAGAAACTTCATTTTGTTTTAGTCGGACTTCAGTGCGAGCCGTCCGTAGCTCTTCCATCTCGTCAGCATATCTGTGTTCAAGGCACTCATACTCCGGATTAGAAATCGTTCTGATATGGGACTGATACTCGGCAACCCAAATACTCGTCGACTGACTACGCGAAATCCTCGGCTCCAATGGACTCATATAAACAATTGCCGATGCCACCTGAACACTGTCAGAATCAGCGGATACCATACGAATCGATTCATTATCGAGCGGTGCAAACGCGGTTGCCGGCACCTCATTTGTACCGACATCGATCGCAACCGCGTACTGCATCGACGACGCTACGCGGTTCCACAAATCGTTGCGCAAAACCCGTAGCGCTGCGTCATTAATCAACTCTACAGCCTGTGCCAACAACAACAGCGCATATGCATCATGCCCCTTGCCCAACTGCTCATCGGCAGCAACGCCTAGCTTGATTGCCCATTGCGTCGACAGATCACGCGACAGCTCCTCAAAGCGCGACGCCTCGTAAAACGAGCTCTGCGCAAATTCTTCGCAAACATGCAATGCATACGCGTAACTTCCCCGCTCCAACGCTACATTGACCAGCTCTAATGTGCGCGTTAGCAAACGTTCCCCAAATTCTGACCGATTGTCGTGATCGCCGGGAACTTCCGCAGCCCGTTCCCAGAAGGCAAGCGCCGCCACGACCTGATCATTTTCGAGCTCGACTGTGCCCTGCACAACCAGATCACCAACGATCTGTCTGCGAGAATTCAAAATACCGAGCGACGCATGCTCCGAATCTGGTTTTTCGGCGAGTGCCTTTTGATAGGCCGATACCGCATTCGTATAATCACCGCGCTTGTAATAATCATCTCCCCGGTCCATCGCGCGCCCGTAAGCACACCCCATTACCAGGGAGCTCAACAACAACGACACAAACACGAACCTAATGGAACGAATGAGCAAACTATCGCCACCGATCACCATGCGAAGCGTTGCCATTTTCAAACTCCTGAAACTTCGAAAAACAAGAAGCAAAAATCCCGCCAGAACTAATTTCTGACGGGATTTCTTAAGAATTATTCACTGAAATACATCAGCAAATATTATTCTTCGTCTGCGCTTTCAACTTCATCATCATCCACAAACTGGTCGCGGATGTGAGCTGGGTAACGAAGCGCTTCGGTGTTCTCGAGCGTCGATCCAACCCACGAAACGCGCGAAACAGGTGCGTTGTCCGAAGTACGATTACCGACCTTAATCAGACGGGTGTATCCGCCCTGACGGTTAGCAATCTCATCACGCTTGGCCAGGTCTTCGAAAAGCTTACCGACCAGATCGCGATCGTTGAGCAGTGCAATCGCCTGACGACGTGCATGCAAAGTTCCGCGCTTACCGAGGGTGATCAAACGATCGGTAACACGACGAAGTTCCTTTGCCTTGCCATCGGTCGTTTCAATGATTTCGTACTTTATCAGGCTTCTCGCCATGTTACTCAACATCGCCTTACGGTGAGATGCAGTGCGGCTGAGCGAACGCCCGGAATTTAAATGTCGCATATTCTCTATCCTTACTGATGCGCGAGGCCAAAGACCTCTACAGTTTCAATGGCCCGGCGCGGGATTACACGCTCTCAGCCGATTTTCGTTCCAGATCTTTTGGCGGCCAGTTATCAACACGGATACCAAGTTCAAGGCCCATCTTATGCAACACGCCTCGAATTTCTTCAAGAGACTTACGTCCGAAGTTCTTGGTTTTCAGCAATTCTGCTTCGGATTTCTGTACAAGGTCACCCAGGTACTTAATTCCAGCGGACTGCAGACAGTTGAATGCACGCACCGTCAATTCCAATTCGTCGATCGGCTTAAGCAGGTTTTCATTGAATTCCGGCTCGGCCTCTTCAAACACTTCGACAGGCTCTGCAGCTTCATCAAAGTTAATAAAGATGGAAACCTGTTCTTTCAGAATTTTTGCTGCATACGCAACCGCATCTTCGGGAACTACGCTACCATCGGTCCAGACTTCCAACGTAAGACGATTATAGTCAGTACGCTGCGCAACACGCGCGTTGGTGATCTGGTAATTTACTTTGCGGATAGGACTGAAAAGACTATCGATAGGAATAACACCGATCGGATCATCTTCAGACTTGTTATCTTCCGCAACAACGTATCCACGTCCGGCTTCAACGGTAAGCTCCATCCGAAGATGTCCCTTCTCGCTGACAGTCGCAATGACATGGTCACGGTTCAAAACTTCGACATTCGCACTCGATGCAATGTCCGCGCCAGTTACAACCTTCGGTCCTTGGACGTCGATCGTAACGACTTGAGCATCGTCACCATGCAACTTCAGTCGCAATTCTTTAAGGTTCAGGATGATGTCAGTAACATCTTCCTTAACTTCGGGCAGGCTCGTAAACTCGTGCAAAGCACCATCAATGCGCACTTTGGTAACCGCGGCGCCCATGATGCTGCTCAAAAGAATGCGTCGCAGAGCGTTCCCCAGCGTGATTCCATAGCCGCGCTCAAAAGGTTCGCACACAAATTTCGCGTACGTATCCGATTTTGAGCGAGGATCAATGGTCACCTCGCGAGGTTTAATTAGTTCTCGCCAGTTTCGGTACATTTACTATGCCTCCGCAACAACGGTTGATAAATCAAAGTAGGATGGACGCCGCGTTCATGCGCACATCCATCCTACCGAAATGATCGAACGCAAACGCTCGATGCCGACCTTAAACGCGACGGCGCTTAGGAGGACGGCAACCGTTGTGGGGCAGCGGCGTCACGTCACGAATTGCCGTGATCTTAAGACCAGCCGACTGCAACGAACGCAGTGCAGACTCGCGCCCAGGACCCGGTCCCTTCAAAAATACAGAGATCGTCTTAAGACCATGCTCTTGTGCCTTACGTGCAGCATCCTCGGCAGCAATACCAGCAGCATACGGAGTGGACTTTTTCGAGCCCTTGAATCCGCGTGCACCGGCACTCGACCAGGAAAGAGCATTGCCGGACGCATCCGTCAATGTAACCAAAGTGTTGTTAAACGTTGCGTGGACGTGCGCAATGCCCGTCTGGACATTTTTACGTACCTTGCGCTTTGTTTTAGTCTTACCTTTTACCATGACTCTAACTCTCCCATGCGCCCTTTTATAATAGAGGGCAAACCACTGCAGGTGGTTTTCCACCGGTCACGACGTGAACTCAACAAAAGAACCGTCGGTTGACTATGCTAATCTCAGCGCTTCTTACGAGCCATCGCCCGACGAGGTCCACGGCGCGTACGCGCATTGGTCTTCGTGCGTTGACCACGACACGGCAGATTACGACGATGTCGCAGCCCACGGTAGCAGCCCAGATCTTTGAGGCGCTTGATGTTCATCTGAACTTCGCGACGAAGATCACCTTCGACCTTATAATGGCCTTCGATGACTTCGCGAATTGCGCGAACTTCGGTTTCGGTTAGATCGTCTGCCTGTGCAGCTACGTCAATCTCGGCTTTGGCAAGGATTTCCTTAGCCTTTGCACGTCCGATTCCGTAGATATAGGTCAAAGCGATATCAATGCGTTTTTTGCGCGGTAAGTCGACACCAGCAATACGTGCCACGTGAATCTCCTACTCTTAGTATGGGCCCTGGCTTCTGAGACACCGTCGAAATCGACAATACTCTCTACGCCAATTTAAAAGGACCGATTAACCCTGCCGTTGTTTGTGCCGAGGATTGATACAGATCACACGAACCACGCCTTTACGGCGAATGATCTTACAATTGTCACACATTTTCTTAACTGATGGTCTAACTTTCATGACCAGTCTCCTTCGTTCGTTATCTCGTACACTCTCTGGATTAAAAAAACCAGAAAGATCTAAATGATGTACCCAGCTTGTTTCGCATCTACAACCGATACGGACAAGTCGAATAACCTGAAATTACTTCTCACGGTACACAATTCGTCCACGCGTCAGATCGTACGGCGAAAGTTCCACCGTGACCGTATCGCCAGGAAGGATGCGAATAAAGTGCATTCTCATTTTCCCGGAAATATGCGCGAGCACTTGATGACCGTTTTCCAGTTCTACGCGAAACATGGCGTTTGGCAGCGGTTCGATGACCTTGCCTTGGACTTCGATTGCCTCTTCTTTCGCCATAAAATAACACCTTTCAATTCAAAGTAACTAATGTCGACGTCGCGGAACACTCGTCCGAAGCGTCATGAGAGAACCACACGCGACAAGGGGGCGTTAAATACACACTCAGCCGCGTGAAGTCAAGATGATCGGACCATTCTCTGTAATCGCAACCGTATGTTCGAAATGTGCGGACATCGATCCATCAGCCGTAGTGATCGTCCAACCATCATTTCCACGCTTGGTCCGAGCTGTTCCGAGATTTAACATTGGCTCTATCGCCAACACCATACCTGGACGAAGTCTAGGCCCACTCACGGGTTTAAAGCCGTGAGGTACGTAATTTGGCACCTGAGGATCCTCGTGCAAATCACGTCCGATACCGTGGCCCACGAACTCTCGCACGTTCCCATAGCCGAAAGGTTTCACGATCCGTTCGACCGCTGCACCGATCTCATGAAGACGCCGATCCACTTTACACTGGGCGATCGCCTCGTACAAAGCTTTCTGGGTGATCTCCAACAATTGCGCTACTTCATCGGAAACTTCTCCAACCGCAACCGTTCGTGCACTGTCGCCGTAAAATTCTTCAAAAACGCAACCGAAATCGATCGAGACAATATCCCCCGATCGTAAAACCTGTTCGGCTGACGGTATGCCATGAACGATCGCATCATTTACCGACGTACAAAGTACGCCAGGAAATGGCACGCCGCCACTGTCACTCGGGTAGCCAAAAAAGGCACTGGTAGCACCATGACGCTCCATGACCTCACGTGCGATCTCGTCGAGCTGCTGTGTCGATACACCGGGAGCCACATGGGATTCCACTGTATCAAGCACTTCGCAAACGATCGCGCCGGCCTTGGCCATTATGGCGATTTCTTCTGCAGTTTTTAAAATAATCCGAGTGCGTGACATTTTCCGTCCAGACAAGTGCTACATTTCAATTTATTACGATACAGCATCGATCACGGATTGCTCGACTTCCGATGGAGATCGCTCACCATCGATATCGACCAGCACGCCCTTCGATCGATAATACTCAACAAGCGGATTCGTCTGAGCCCAGTAGGATTCAAGACGTTTTAATATCGTGGCTTCCTGATCATCATCGCGCTTTACCAGACCTTCATGTCCACAGGCGTCACACGTATTGGCGGCCGTCGGCGGATTGAATATCTCGTGGTACACTGCACCGCATGCCGGACAACTTACGCGCCCGCCAAGTCGACGAACAACCTCTTCGTCGGAAACTTTAATATTTAGGACCGCATCAAGCTCAAGCCCCATTTCCGAAAGGGCTTCCGCCTGAGCGCGTGTACGAGGAAAACCGTCCAGAATAAATCCGTTCGATCCTTTCTCGCCACCCAGTCGCTCTTCGATGATCCCGATCACGACTTCATCTGGAACAAGTTGACCAGCATCCATGAAGCGCCCGGCTTCTAACCCCATCGGAGTTGAATTACGACGCGCTTCGCGTAACATATCGCCTGTCGAGACATGGGCTATTTCAAGCCTCTCAGACAGCAATTTCGCCTGAGTTCCCTTTCCGGCACCCGGCGGGCCGAGCATCATCAATCGTTTCTTTGCCATCATCAGCACCTGCCCAATATGAAGTAAAAAATATCGGACAAACCCATCATCTTTCCTGAGAAAGAGACGGGTTTGTCCAATTTGTTCTTAGCCTGACTAATCTATCATCGAGTTTCAGATATCAAATCCGTTATCGAAACCCGTCGTATCACGACCTTTGATTCGCCCAGGAGCATTGTTGCCTCCGCCGGCGCCAAAACCTTCGTAATGACGAGAGATGAGATGGTTCTCGATCTGCGTTACGGTATCTAATCCCACGACTACGATAATCAACAAACTGGTGCCGCCAAAGTAAAAGCTAACGCCCAATTCATCAATCAAAAAGTACGGAAGAACACATACCGCCGAGATATACAGAGCACCGACCATCGTCAGACGCTTCAGCACTTCATCTATGTAATCTGCAGTCTTTTTACCCGGTCGAATTCCAGGAATGAAAGCCTGTGAGCGCTTCAGGTTATCCGCAATATCAACCGGATTGACCTGAACGGCCGTGTAAAAGAAGCAGAAAAACACGATCAAAATCACGTACAACAGATTGTATCGCCAGTCGCCTGGAATCAAAACCTGTTGAACCCACTGACCGGCCGGATGATCGCCGAAATAACCAGCAATCGTTGTCGGGAAAATCAGCAGTGACATTGCGAAAATCGGTGGAATAACACCGGCCATGTTAACTTTCAACGGCAGGTGATGCGCCTGACCACCGTACGAGTTTGCAGCGGCTCCCAAAATTCGTTTGGAATACTGTAGAGGAATTCTCCTCTGTGCAGTCTCCATATACACAATTGCCCCGGTCACAAACAACGCGATCAAGGCAAGTATGAGAATCTGAAAGGTATCCATTGCACCAGTTTGGTACTGGGCATAGGTCTGAATAACAGCGTTCGGAAATTGAGCGATAATACCCGCCGTAATAATAAGCGAAATACCATTGCCCAACCCGCGCTCCGTAATCTGCTCTCCAAGCCACATCACCAACACGGTTCCAGCCGTCAGCGTCAGAACTGTCATCAGTTTGAACCCGATACCCGGCGAACCAATCAATCCGAGTTCCGGGTTCGTGCTGTTCAAGTTCTCAAGATACGCTGAGATCATAAAGCCCTGAACAAGACCCAGACCAATCGTCCCGTAACGGGTCCACTGGGTGATCTTTTTCTGGCCTGTTTGACCCTCTTTCTTCAAACGTTCGATCGCCGGAACCACAATCGTCATCAGCTGCAAAATAATCGATGCAGAGATGTACGGCATGATCCCGAGAGCGAAGATACTCATCATCTCGAGTGCGCCACCTGTAAACAGGTTCATCAGCCCGAGAAGACCGCCACCCTCACCAGAAGACATCTGCGCCATCGCAGACCGGTTCACGCCCGGTACTGTGATGTAAATTCCAACCCGATATAACGCCAGTGTTCCCAGCGTAAAAAGGATTCGACGTCGCAATTCCGGGATTTTGAAGATGTCTGAAAACTTACTGGACACGTTCGATAACCTCTGCACTTCCGCCGGCCTTCTCGATAGCCTCAACTGCGGATTTGCTAAATTTGTTGGCTTTAATCGTCAACTTCTTGGTCAACTCGCCTGAGCCGAGAATTTTGATCCCGTCCAGGTTACGACGCACAAGACGCTTTTCGCGACAGACTGCCTCGTCAACAACATCACCGTTTTCGAACAAACGCTCGAGCTCGGTCAGGTTGATGATCGTGTAATGCTTGGTGAACGGATTGGTAAATCCGAACTTCGGTACACGACGATGCAATGGTGTCTGACCACCCTCGAATCCGGCACTAACTTTCTTGCCGCTACGTGCCTTCTTACCTTTGTGACCCTTACCAGCAGTTTTACCGGTACCACTTCCTGGACCACGGCCCAGGCGTTTGGTTGGTCGATTTGCACCAGCGGGTGCTTTTAAATTGCTCAAATCCATGATCTTAACCCTCAAGTTTCTCGACGGTCACAAGATGCGACACTTTGTCGATCATGCCGCGAATGGCCGGTGTTTCTGAAATCAACACAGTATCATTCACCCGCTTGAGGCCTAAGCCGCGAACGGAGTCACGTTGACGTTTCGTCGAACCAATGAGACTGCGAACAAGGGAGAGTTTTAACTGACTCATATTTCTCCTTAGCTCCTACCTGTACGAGGGACTTTCCGAAGTCCTCGCAAAAGCGAGCGTAACCGCAAACAACGAGTCCCTTCACAATATTGCCGTGAAGGGAATCTCATCGAAGTTTACTCTTCAACGCTCACTTGCCCGAGTCTACGACGGTAGACTTCAGGATCGTTGAGCCGACCGAGACCTTCCATTGTAGCCTGGACTACGTTGTGAGGATTGTTCGAACCAAGGCTCTTGGTGAGAATGTTGTGCACTCCCGCAAGCTCCAAAATGGCTCGAACAGCTCCACCGGCGATAACGCCTGTACCAGCACTGGCTGGCAACAACAAAACCTGTCCAGACTTGAATTGACCGAGCACCTCGTGAGGGATCGTGTCATCAATGATCGGGACTTCGATCATATTCTTTTTGGCGCGCTCGGTTCCCTTGCGAATTGCTTCGGGAACTTCGTTTGCTTTGCCATGTCCAACACCAACTCGGCCTGCACCATCACCAACGACGACGATTGCTCCAAAGCTGAAGCGACGACCGCCCTTGACGACTTTTGCTACACGGTTGATGGCGATGACCTGATCTTTAAGATCAGACTCTACACCTTTCCTGCGTCGTGCGTTTGCCACAGCGACTCTCCTTTAGAACCGAAGCCCGCCTTCGCGAGCCCCATCGGCGACAGCCGCAACACGGCCGTGATAGATGAATCCGTTACGATCAAAAACAACTTCTTCCAAACCATGCGCAAGTGCACGTGCGGCAACAAGCTTGCCGACGACTTTCGCCTGGTCGATTTTACCAAGACCTGCAACGTCTTCACGTGCCGCTGGTTCAATCGAAGAAGCACTCACCAACGTCAGACCCGACACGTCGTCGATAACCTGAACGTAGATGGCTTTGTTTGAACGGTAGACCGACATACGAGGTTTCGCTGTCTGGCCAAATATTTTCTTACGAATACGTCGCTTACGACGTAGCCGTCCATCATTTTGTTCGTTTTTAGTAAGCATTTAAAAAATCCTCTCAAAGCGCTTAACGGCTGCTTATTTGCTACCCGATTTACCGGCTTTACGGCGAATGACCTCATCCGAATACTTCACGCCCTTGCCCTTGTAGGGTTCAGGTTTACGAAGGCTTCGAATCATGGCTGCAACCTGGCCTAAAACTTCACGATCAGCACTCTGCAGACTTAACTGCGTCTGACGCTCGATCGTTGCTTTTACGCTTTCCGGCAGCTCAAACAAAATCGGATGGCTGTAGCCCAGATCGAATCGAATGAAAGAACCGCGCTGTTCAGCACGATAACCAACACCGTTGATTTCCAGGTTACGTTTAAAGCCGTTCGAAACGCCCTCGACCATATTGGCAACGAGGCTGCGAACAAGTCCTTGATGCGCACGCGCTTCACGAGACTCGTCACGACGACTGACAATGATCTGACCCGCTTCAAGCGCGATGTCGACCACATCCGAAACCTCACGACTCAATGAGCCTAGAGGACCTTTAACGCTAACTTTGTTTCCATCGATCTTTACCTCGACCTTGTCGGGCACAGCGATGGGTTGTTTACCTATGCGACTCATGTTTCTCTCCCAACGAGCAAAAAATCAGTATACTGTGCAAAGAAGCTCACCACCAACATTGGCAGCGCGGGCTTCCCGACCCCCGAGAATTCCATGCGACGTCGACAGGACGGCTAAACCCAGCCCGTTGAGCACGTTAGGAATCTCTTGAACCGACACATACTTACGACGAGATGGCTTACTTACACGAGTGATCGCACGGATCATTCCGACGTTTTGTCGGTCGTATTTAAGCTCCAACTCGATTACGCGCGTTGGGCCTTCGCCAACAAGACGCGTATCCGCAATATAGCCGTATTCTTTGAGGATCTTTGAAATTTCAAACTTGATTTTGCTCGCAGGAATTGTCGCCTTCGCATGTCCTGCTTGCTGAGCATTACGAATTCGGGTGAGCAGATCCGCGATTGGATCGGTCAGTGTTGCCATCGTTCTCTTCTCCATCGAAGCGGTTCCCGAGTACATATCATGTTTTTGAACACCATGCTCAAAAACATCTGCTATCGGGCCTAAATCGATGCCTTCGCAGTGCTAACCAAAAATGGTCGTACCGCAAAGACATTGCTCAGGGGGGAATTTGTTACCAGCTTGCTTTTGTCACACCAGGGATATTTCCCTGAAGTGCCAGCGTACGAAAACAAATTCGGCACATGTCGAATTTGCGTAGGTATCCGCGTGGACGACCACAGAGCGGACAACGGTTG
>JBEBSM010000112.1:0-10227 GCA_040394315.1 Lujinxingia vulgaris | reverse complement strand
TGCGCTGCGTAAACCGCGCCCAGCACCACGAACATCGCGATACAAACGACACTTACGATCACGCGAATCTTCAGGGTTTTTAAAAACTTCTCCACAAACGACTCCTTTACACCTGATTTCAACCTGGTCTTAGCGCAGGTTTCTACTTCGTACAAAACCGTTCAGCACGGCTGAAATTCCGCATCATGCCAGCAATTGACAAGCTTTGCCGGCTATGTTCCGCTCATCTTTATTTGCAATGAGCTGCCGGGCAGTTCATATCCATGATTAACGCAATAGGGAAGTTTACGATGAATCGTCGATTGATTGTTATGCGTCACGCCAAAAGTTCCTGGGCCGATGGTTCGATGAGCGACCACGAACGTCCTCTTAATGAGCGCGGTCGTCGCGAAGCTCCCGAGGTTGCCAACAAGTTGGTTGAGCTGGAATGGTTTCCTGAAGTCATTTTGAGCAGCGACGCAAAACGGACACTCGAAACCTGGAAGCACATGAAACCCGTGTTCAAAGACGCCGATTGTTCACCAATCCGACACAAACTGGCCGAGCTTTACCACGCCGGCATGGACGAAGTTGTCGACGCGCTGACCGATGTCATTGATGATATCGAATGCGTGCTTTTGCTCGGTCACAATCCCGGCTGGGAAGATGTCGTCGCGTATTTGAGCGGTGTTTCCGTGACAATGACCACCGCAAACGCCGTGCTTTTGGAGGGTGAGGGCGATTCGTGGCAAGAAGCACTCGAGCGCGGAAGCTGGCAGCTTGTCGAAGTCATCCGTCCACGTGAGCTGTAATTCCTAATGGAAACACTTTCATGAAAAAGCCGTCGAATAGCTCCGAAAACTCGCCAAAAACAAGTTTTCTAGAAGTCCTGGGTCTGCATCGCCCCGAATTGCGCGCCTGGGCGATGTATGACTGGGCGATCACCGGAATGTGGGCCGTGATCGTGGTCACGGTTTTCCCGATTTATTTCTCGAAGGTCGCGGCCGCAGATCTGGAGCCTGCGCAGGCCACCAAGTATTTTGGTATCGCCACGACGCTGGGCCTTGCGTTGATAGCGCTGCTTGCACCGTTTCTTGGCGCGTTTGCAGACGTGCGCGCGGTCAAAAAGAAGATGATCGGCACCTTTGTCGGCATCGGCGTCACGGCCGTGGCCTGCATGTTTTTCATCCACCAGGGCGACTGGCTTTTCGCGGCCGTGTTGTTTGTGCTGGCCAACATCGGCGCCAACGGCTCGATGATCTTTTACGATGCGATGTTGCCGCACATCGCCGACGAACACGAAATCGACCGTGTTTCGACGGCCGGATTTGCAATCGGCTACGCCGGCGCCGGTATTTTGCTGGCCTTCAACCTGTTGATGATCCAGAAACCCGGACTTTTTGGTTTGCCGGAAGCATCCACCCTGCCCTCGCGTCTGGCGTTTGTATCGGTCGCGATCTGGTGGTTTTGTTTTTCGATTCCTCTATTCAGGCGCGTGCCTGAACCGCCTATTTCTATCCAAAACGAACGTGAACTCGGCCACAATCCAGTCACGGCCGCCGTTTTGCGACTGGCCACCACGTTCAAAGAACTCCGCAAATACAAGCAGGCCATGCTGATGTTGCTGGCCTTTCTGATCTACAACGACGGCATCGGAACGATCATTCGGATGGCCGCGATTTACGGTGCCGAAAAGGGCATCGACCAGAGTGTTTTGATTGGCTCGATTGTGGCCGTCCAATTCATCGGCATCCCGTGCACCTTCGCGTTTGGATGGCTTGCGGGCAGAATCGGCATCAAACCCGCGCTGTTTGGCGGCCTGGTTGTGTACGCCGGCATCAGTATTCTGGGCTATTTCATGGAAACCTGGATCCACTTCGTGATCCTTGCCGGGCTGGTCGGCCTGGTGCAAGGTGGAACGCAGGCGCTATCGCGCTCACTGTTTGCTAGCATGATCCCCCGGCAGAAATCTGGCGAGTTTTTTGGATTTTTTGCGGTCTTCGAGAAGTTTGCGGGGATTTTTGGACCACTGATTTTTACCGGCATGATTTACCTCACCGGCTCCAGCCAGTACGCAATTTTGTCGATCATCGCGTTTTTCGTCATCGGCGGCTTTGTCTTGTTTTTTGTTGATGTCGAAGATGGTCGCAGCGTCGCTCGGGAAGCCAATCGTTCTGCATCGGAAAGCCTATTGTGAAAGCCATGAAACGTAGCTCAGCGCAGACCGTACTCAAATTTTGCATGGCCACCGGCCTTGGTTTGCTCACGGTTTTGGCGGCAGATCAGGCGTTTGCCGCCGGGTTTTATCTGCCCGGCCGTGGCGTGCGACCGATTTCGCGCGCCGGTGCGTACGTTACCAGCGGCCACAAAAACCTGAACAGCATGTGGTACAACCCGGCCAACGCCAGCGGGTTCGAGGATTTCACGCTGACCATCGATGCCGCGCTGATAAGCCTGAGTATGGAACACCAGCGCGCGCCCAGAATCATGGACGACGGCACGCAACGCACTTATCCGGCCGTGCACAGCGATGCGCCCCCCCAGCCGATTCCGCAGATTTTGCTCGGCGGCCCCACACCCTACGACGATATTTACTGGAGTTTTGGCGCCTACACGCCGTACATGAGCCCGGCCCGATTCCCGGAAACGGGACCGCAGCGCTACGTTTTGGTCGACAACCAGGGCTCCTTGATGGGCATCATCCAGGCCGGCCTGGCCTGGGAAATCAACGACCGTGTTCGCGTCGGCGCAAGCCTGCAAAACTTCATGGCCAACTACCGCGTCATCAGCACGACATCGGGCTACGCGGGATTGTTCGGAGATCCGGAAGATCCGGATTTGGACACGTTGATCGAAGTCACCACCCGCGATTTATTTAGCATATCGGCCAACTTCGGCGCGTGGTTTTCGCTAACGCCCTGGTTAGAAGCCAGCGCGTCGCTGCAATTGCCGTCGACGATTCACGACACCGACGCCACCGCCAAAGTACGCATGGCCGATCACCCGGCCTACGACAACGCAGCATTAGACGGCGACACGATGACGATCATCATGAAGCTGCCGCTGATCGCGCGCACCGGTGTTCGTTACGTCGCCGATAAATACGACGTGGAATTTGCAATCACCTACGAGCGCTGGTCCACGATGGACAAAATCATCGCGTCGCCCAATGACGCGTCGATTTCCGGCACTCCGGGGCTTGGTGCAGTCACGCTGCAGCCGTTTATCATCCCCCAGGAAATGAACGACACGTTCGCGTTTCATCTCGGCGGCCAATACCAGCTCCGGCCACGATTCGCCGTGCGCGCAGGCTACGCCTTTGAAATGAGCGCGATCCCAGACAATCGCATCAGCGTGTTTTTTGTTGACGGCAACAAACACCTGTTTGGTCTGGGCGCGACGTATCAATTCGACGCGTTTGAACTCGATCTCAGTCTTGCTTATTACAACATCGCAAATCACAACATCACCAACTCCGACGTGCGCCAGATCAACCAGAGCGATTTCGACGGCGAACTAACGCTCATCGTCGGCAACGGCACCTACGACGCCAGCTTGCTGCTTTTTGGCGTGGCGGTAAATTTCTGAAAAGCGTTTGTAAAACCGATCGCGGCGTCATCAATCCGGGTTAAGGGTTGACCAGTTCGAGCCGGCCGCGATAGCTTCCCGCGCGGCCGGCTCGAATGCCGAATTTGCTCCGTTTCCAATCCCCGCTGACCCTCCCACCGCCCGTTGCCTCATGCCAAATTTGATCCATGAAATGCCACGTTACATCATCATCGAAGGCCCGGTCGGCGTCGGAAAAACTACTCTCGTCAATCGGTTAGCCGAGCGTTTTCACGCCAGAACCGTTCTTGAAATCTTTGAAGAAAACCCATTTCTGGCCAATTTCTACAAAGATCGCAGCCGTTATGCATTTCAAACCGAGATGTTTTTCCTGCTAAGCCGCTATCGCCAACAAGAAGAGTTTGCCCAGGCCGACCTGTTTTCTCGCCTGTCGATCAGCGATTATCTCTTCGTGAAATGCCGCCTGTTTGCCAGTTTGACGCTGTCAGATCACGAGCTCACGCTCTACGATCGGATGTACTCGATATTGTCCGCGCAAATCCCGGTTCCCGATGTCGTGATCCATCTGCACGCACCGCTCGATACGTTATTAGAACGCATCAAAAAGCGTGGCCGCTCCTACGAAGTCGACATGGATCCCGTCTATATCGATCGTTTACGGCGCATGTATCACAACTATTTTGGGCACTACGATCAGACCCCGCTTTTGGAAGTCGACACCAGCGACGTTGATTTTTCTCAGGACGATCAGGCCGTCGATGCGCTCATGGATCAGATCTGCCAGGCGTACATCGGCTCCCAAATTCCAGAAACCGTCGTTGAGTTTTGATGGAATTATTTTGATGAATGTATCGTTACCGTTGACGTCTAAGCAGCGGCGACTACTATTGCGTGCGTTCGTCTTATATTTTCACACCACAAGTTGCACACGACTGTAGTACACGCCAAAAGTAATCGCTTGCTGCCATCTGTAGCCATGACTAATGAACTTGCGAAGCTGTAAAGCGATATGATATATATCCCCGCAGGTTAAAAGTCTTGAATACAGATTAAGTAGTGATACACGTTTTTAGTAGTGTGAGTTGCTGGAATTAAATTGTCTGTTTTTTTTGATTAAATTTTTGAAGGAGATGTAAACAATGCGTAAAAACGTTCTTGCTCTGCTCGCTGTTATGTCGGTATCCCTCCTCGGTGGTCAGGCTTTTGCACAGGAACTCCGTGCAGACCAGGCTCCCAACGCACTTGCCGCTGGAAAGCACTCGCTTTCCTTCGCTCTTCCTGGCGGCGGAAACCCCTACGCATCCGGCGCATTCGGTTACTGGATGATGCTGACCCCGGAAATCAACTTCGGTATCAACGTCGGCCTTGGCATCGATCGTCAAGGTAACAACGTTAATGACGACGTGGAAACAAACTGGGATCTGTTGCTTGCACCGGCGCTCAAGTTCTACACCTCGCGCCGCTCGGTGGTCGCTCCTTATTACTTCGCACAGCTTAACCTTCGCCTTCACGACACCGGCGGAAACACCGATCCTGAGCTCGGCCTCGCGGGTGGTCTCGGCGTTGAGTGGTTCCCTGTCACGTACTTCAGTGTCGGCGGCCATGCTGGTCTGGGAATCGACATCCTTCGCGCAGGCAACGGCGAGCCAATCGCTGTCGGAACCTTCACCTCCGGTCTGAGCGCTCAGATCTATTTCTGATTCATCTAACCGACTGACGGAGACACGACAATGCACTTGAACATTCGTTCTACGATTGTTTTATTATTACTTGCCTTTGGTGTAGGTGCATTCGGTTGCGTTGAATCAACCGAGCAAACCGATGATCTGGCGACAATCCCCCAGGAAATCGTTCTGTTCAGTGCGAAACCGGGTATCGACAGTGCCGCAATCAGCTATGGCTACTCAAAAACCGGCGGTTGGCAGCTTCAGCGTTACGCAGATCTGCAAACCGCAACGGATTTGAGCGGCGACACACTGCAAGTTCGCGAGCAGGAAATGAACTTCAGTGGAAGTGCTGCGCAGCGCGGCCGATTCAGCGGTAGCGTTATTGGATCGACATCGGTTCGCGGCCAGCAATACGGTGCAAGTTTTTCGGGTGGAACACAGGCTTACCATTCGTTCCAGGGTAAAATTGCCGGCGGAACGGGCCTGTCCTGCTCGATTTATCTTATCTGCGATTTCGTAGATGCTATTTGCGATTCCGTTCAAGATCAAACCGGCGGAATCAAAGGTTGTAAAAACGGCGCCCAGAAATGCCGAGACGCTGTAAGCCAGGGCATGGGCTCGATGACCCCCAAAGAAGAAGCTCAATTCTGTGCGGTATTCGATTCAATCCTGTCCGGTAATTTCCAGTTCGATGTTTCAGTCGACGTCGACTGAAAAACAGCCACAAAATAACATCCGGATAAATTAATCGTTTTCCGGACCTAAAAAAGGGTACGTTCCAACTCTAAAAAACACAGAGGCGGAACGTACCCTTTTTTAATAGATAATGCGTGTTACAAAATTTCAGGAGCGCGGCGCCGTGCAGACTTTGTTAGCACTGCATTCTACCAGAAAACTTGCCCAATCCAGCAGGTTTGAACACGACGCATTGCTTACTCGCGTCATGCATGCATCGAACTTACTCTCATCAATTCGTCCGTCGTCGCATTTATCAGCCGGCCACATATCATTGATCTGTGCACGAACTTTTACCGTGCATTCATCCTTGGATGCATACGTTTTGCCAGGTCCGACTTGATCACAGCGCCCATAATAACGCTCACATGCCTGGTCGGTCATTTCATCGCGATATTCTTCGCGTGTTGTTTCTGAACAGGCAGTCAGACTTACGCCCAATGCCATGATTGCCAAAATCGAGCTAATTCGCTTCACTGCTCTTCGATATTTCATGGACTGCCTCACATTAATTACTTCTATAATCAAAAACGTTGCTAACAAATGACGCCGTACTGATGAAGCCAGGGTTGAGGAAGAAATCGCCTTGGAGAAGATAAGTAATGGTGAGACCCCAGATCGCACAATGTCTGGCGAGGTTGGTGGGAAACTTCTACTTCTTATTTGAGGCGAGTGGGCTGCCAGACAGTTGCATCTAACAGCTTGATAGCGTGACAACCTTGCTCAGCCGAATCAAAGATCCAAATTAACAAGGAGATATGTGGTGAGACGGTAACGACTCTTCCCCAACCCTGACATCATCAACATCGGACGCAAAAACTTAAAACAACGCATATTCCAACTATTGGTCGAAAGTCTCCTTCAAAACGCAAGCTTGCGCAAACCTACTACAATCCCGTGCGGCATACACCTGTGCCGAATGACAACACTTCGCTGCGCCTAGTCTATTGCACCCTTGCGAATTTCGTCAAAGTACACGCGCGACACAGGCCCATGCTTTTCCTGTGCTAATATGCCACACGAACGCCTTTAGAGAATATAAGACGCTTAACTTATTTTTCATTTTATTCACCAAAACACCCTGGCACCCACAGGAAAAGACTTCACATCGCGTTACACGCGTATCGAATCTAGTTTTCTTGAACAGGCTGCGCCATCAACCGCAAATGCTGAATAGAAAGCGCGAGCGCCAGTTGGTCTTGAATTTGAGCAATACGAGCCATTTCAAGCTGATCTTGTGCATTGATCAGGTCAAGCTGGGTTGAAACGCCGTACTGATAACCTTTTTGTGCCTGTTCCAGTGAAATTGTCGCCAGCTCTAACTCGGTAACGCTGGATTCCACCTGAGTCTGGGCCGTCAAATATTGCGCCCACGCACGCTCAAGATCGGAAGAAATCCTGGCTTGCTCCTGGCGACGACTGATCTCCGAAGCCAAAAGCTGTGCGCGCCGCTGATCGGTCTGCGCACCGCGCATACCACCGTCCCACAGTGTCCAATCGGCGCCGAACGTCAGCATCCAGCGTGGATCTCCCGGACTGAGCAACGAGCCCTTCGTGCCGGCATAGGTGAACGTCGCGCTGAATACCGGCATATACTGCCAGTAGGTTTCTTCAATCGCTCGCTGCGCTACGATCTGTTCCAGCGAATTTGCCTTCAAAGTCGCACGGTTTTTCTCGGCGTCTGCCTTCAATGCATCCAGACTCTCTGGCATCTGCACTTCGGGCGGTGCGGTTACGTCAAAATCTGCAGGTGTTTGAAAAAGCTCTGAGGCCGATGCGCGCAACTGAATAAATTGCAAACGCGCACGCTCCAGGTTCTTTTCTGCCTGCACAACGCGAAGCTTTGCACGCGTGAGCTCAAACTCTGTTGCCGTCTCCGCACGTCGACGCGCTTCGGTCGCACGCAACATCGTTTTGTTGCTCTCCAGCTGCTGGGAAGCCAGAACGATCATTTGACGCACACTCAACAAATTGTAGTAGACGTCGACCACGGCCGTATCCAAATTTTCCTGCACAACCTCGATTTGCGCTTCCACAAGATCGCGCTGCGCATAGGCCTGACGAATCAACGGATACGAACGAAAATTTGCACGCAACGATGCGCTCACCGACCAGCGATAATCCGTTCGAGGTTGAATAACGACCGGATCCGTTCCAGGAATCATCGTAAAACTGACCTCTTCCTGATTGATCGTGTACGAGCCACTGGCCACCAGCTGCGGATGCAATGCTCCCCAGGCCTGTCGAATGACTGCATCGGCTATCGTGAGCTGCGTTTCAGCCTTCTGGACATCAAAACTATCGGATCTCACCGATTTCCGCACATCTTCAAGACTCAATACGCGCGTTGAACCGATTTCCACCGCAACAGCTTCCGAAGCTGCCAACGCCTCACTTCGCTTCATTGGCTCGGCAATCGACTTCGTGGCCGGTTTTTGCTCCTCTACATTCTCAATGCCCTGAGCATCCTGAACATCCTGCGCCTGCGCTGCTGGTTGCGCCTGCGCGATCATCGGCAACATAACCGTGAACATCAAGATCACTGCAGTTCCGCCCACACGCGCCATGCGACGACGCCCGATCTCCGACATCTCATCGATCAAAGAATACAGCACCGGCACAACGATCAGCGTCAAAACGGTCGATACGATCAACCCGCCCGACACAACACGCGCCATCTGGCCCCACATCTCCGGCGAAGTTCCACCGACCACGAGCCGTGTATTGATAAAGTCATAACTCACGCCAATCACGAGCGGCATCATACCGAGCACGGTCGTGGCTGCCGTCAACAACACCGGCCGCATACGCACCATCGTGCCCTTGATAACGGCTTCACGCCGCTCATAACCGCGTTTTTGCATCAAATTTATATAATCAATTAATACAATTGCATTATTCACCACAACACCCGCCAGACTGATGATCCCAATTCCGGTCATAATGATCCCGAAGGCTTCGCCGGTTAAAATCAGAACCCACAGCACGCCGATCAGACTCAAAATCACGCTCACCAGAATAATCAACGGCTGCATAATCGAATCGAACTGCGTCACCAAAATCAGCAGAATCAAAAACAGCGCGATCAACAACGCCTTGCCCAAAAACTCCGATGCCTCGGCCTGATCTTCACTTTCACCGGTAAAACGAATTTCATAACCCGCGGGAACTTTCATGTCGCTCAGCCGCAACTGCACTTCTTCCAGTATTTTTGCCGGCAAAAAGCCATCGGCAGCGTTGGCCGTTACCGAAACCACCCGTTTTTGATCTTTACGACGCACCGAACCACTGCCGCCAACGATCTCAACACTGGCAACTTCCATCAACGGAATATGAAAACCGTCATGATTGACCACCGTCAAATTGTTGATGTTATTCAAATCCTTACGACTTTCCTCGGGCAAACGAACCGTAATATCGTATTCATCATCACCTTCACGAAAATTACTCGCCTTCGCACCATGAATCGCCGTACGGACAGTCTGCGCAATCGAATTACTGCTCAATCCAACCAGCGCCGCGCGTTGTCGATCGACCACAACATGAATCTCCGGGCGACTCATATCGATATCGTCCTGCAAATCGATCAGCCCCGGAATCGTATTGATCCGCGAGCGTACTTCCGCAGCAAGCAACGCGAGCTCACGCAAGTCGTCACCGGCAATCTCAACGCTGACCGGTGCACCGGTTGGTGGCCCCATGCTCTGACGCGCCAGAATAATCGTCGCCCCCGGTATATTCTTGAAATACTCACGCAGGGTTTCCATGAAAACCAGCGGATCGCTCTTCTGTTCTTCAATATCAACGAGCTCGACGGTTACCTGGCCCACGTTCAGCGCTTCGCTACCGCCACTGGCCTGGCCACCACCACTCATGCCGCCGTCCGTAACCCAGGCCGTCACCAGATCCGGATCTCCGGTTTTGAGCGCAGCCTGCATCTCCTCCAAAACCTCACCGGTTGCCTCAAGCGAGCTTCCGTCCGACATTTTCAGGCTGATATTAAACTGCTCCGGCGTCGTACTCGGGAAAAACTCCACACCGCGCGAAGTCGACGCAAACACCATAAATGTTCCGACCAACGACGCCGCTGCAAGTCCCACAACCAGCAAACGCCAGTTCAAGGCCCACTCCAACGATGCCTGAAACGTGCGATACAAAATATTATCCGGAACCGATTCCTCCGAAAACGTCACATCGTCACGAACCTTCAAAAAGCCAGCACACAACGTCGGATTGATCACCAGCGCAACAAACAAACTGCTGAGCAACGTAATAATAA
>JBEBSM010000111.1:0-10376 GCA_040394315.1 Lujinxingia vulgaris | reverse complement strand
TGACACCGATGGGGAACTCGATGTCGCACAGGATTCTGATACGAGCGGCGACGTCGGTACGGATACGGGCGAGCATGATGACACCGGTGGGGGCGGTGGGGATGGCGAGCCGGTGACGTCGGCTGCGGCGATGGCGCATGCGCGCTTTGATCATTCGAGCGTGGCGCTTGCTGACGGCACGGTGCTGGTGATCGACGGGCTTCCCTTGGAGAGCGACGGCGCACTGGTGGAACGCTTCGACCCGGTGACCGGTGCCTGGTCGAGTCCCGCGCTAACCAACGCGCCTGCGTTTGCGGGCAACGTCGCGTATCTGCTGGACAGTGGCGAGGTCGCCGTGGGAACGACGCATTACGCAAGCAATATTTCGTTCTTTAATCCATCCACCGGCGCGTGGCGTGAAGGGAGCTACCCGTCGCTGAGCGCGAGCAGCGAATTTTCGACATTGCTGCCGGGTGGGCGCGCCGTGGCGGGCGGCGGTTATACAACAGGTGGGCGCGATCTGACGGAATCGGCGAGCTATGATCCGGTTGCGAACACGTGGCTGAGAAAACATCTGCGAGGACCAAGGCGCGCCGCTCTGGCGACGGCGGTGTCCGAGCGTTACGCGCTCATCGTGGGGGGGAGGCGGGGATTGAGTGATCTTTCCACCGCCGAAGTCATCGACGCGACGACCGGCGAAAGTCAGTACACAGGCTCGCCAATGGCCACGTTTGCCGACGCGAAATTTGTGCTCCTTGAAAACGGCGATGTGCTGATGGCGGGCGGCGACGACGGTAATGGCAGCAACGATCGGGGGGCCGTGGACGATGTTGAAAGATGGTCTTTCAATACCGGCAAGTGGTCCGTAATCGAGTCGATGGCGACCGGTCGAATCGGTCACACGCTCACCCGGCTTAAAGACGGGCGCGTGCTTGCAATCGGCGGGCGCACGAGCGGTTTTAAACCGATATCGACGATCGAAATCTACGACCCGGCCAACAATACGTGGCGCAAGTTCGCCGAACTCGCCACGCCACGCTGGGACCACGCCGCCGTTTTGATGAACGACGGGCGCATCCTGGTCACCGGCGGACGCGAAGCGGATTTCGGCACGCTAGCGAGCGTCGAAATCATCGATCCGGCGTCGTCGTGCGCGGCGAACAACTCGTGCAGTTGCGAAGCGGAAACAGATTTCGCGCTGTGCCGACGCTACGAGTCAACCTGCGCAGCGAGCACGCTGGTCGATCGCTGCGGCCAATCACGTGCGGTGAGCTGCACGCTGCAAGCATGTTATAATACAAAGACCTGTGAGAGCGCTGCCGACGGCTCAAGCCGCTGCGTTGAGTCGGTTGGTGTGGGCCCGCAGTTTCGGGTCGAGATCGCGTCGAGCGGTAACTTCTATCAGCACGTGATGACCATCGGGACCGATGCGCGCGGCTGGCCGACCATGCTGACGCGCGGGTTGCCTGTCGGCGGAACGGCCGCCACCGAGGCGGTGTCATTCAATACGCGCACGCCATCAGGACGTTGGCTTCGTGAGGGGCTTGACTCCGGCATCGGCAAACGTGCGAAGGTCCAATTCGCCCCGCAGCGCGAGCCGAGCCTGCTGTTGACACAACCCGGCACCTCCTTTGTGAGTCTTTTTAACTGGAACGGAAACCGCCGGGGTGAGCGCGCAGACAACACGATCGACGGCCGAGATATGAAAGCTCATGCGCTCGTGACCAACGCTTCAGGAGTTCAATCGTTTGCGTGGATCCGTGACCGGAACATCGGCGGCTACAAAGGCGCCGTGGAGTTTGCCACCTACGGGAACACAGTCGTCTCGCAACGAATCGAGTACACCGGCGTTTTGTCTGGCGTCGACGCGGCGTTCGACTCGTCCGGCACACCACACGTTGTGTACATCGATTCCATTCAAGGTCTAAAACACGCGGTGCGAAAAGCCGACAACACCTGGACGACCGAGGTCGTCGACCCCAATGGCGGCAGCGGCGCAAAGATCTTTTTCGATGCCTCGGGCACCCGCCACATCCTCTATCTGGGCGGCTCAGCCCAGGTCATCAAGCAGGCAACCCACAACAGCAGCGGCTGGCAAATCGCCACCATGACGCTTCCCGACAGCGCCGCCGCGCACACGCTTTTCACCCGTTCGACCGACGGCAAAATCCACGCCGTGTGGGCGGCGAATGCCGGCAGCACCGTATATTATGGAGTACACGGTTCAACGGGCTGGAAAGCCGACCCAGTCTTCGCACTCTCCGGAACCTCCGGACTCGCCCCGCGTGCGTTCGCGATCGCACCGAACGGCAAACCGCTGATCGCGATTATGCACTCCTCAACGCTCTATTTTGCGACTACGCGTTGACGGGTGGTTGGGCCGCGGATGTGAGGTGTGGTGGGTAGGGTTGTGGTGTGGAGAGCGGGTTGGGTGGTGTGAGTCGTGGTGGGTAGAGCGGGTTGGGCGGTGTGAGTCGTGGTGGGTAGAGGGGGTTGGGCGGTGTGAGTCGTGGTGGGTAGAGCGGGTTGGGCGGTGTGAGTCGTGGTGGGTAGAGGGGGTTGGGCGGTGTGAGTCGTGGTGGGTAGAGCGGGTTGGGCGGTCCGCAACGTCTCGCCCAAGGGCAGAGCCCATGGGCTAGGACGACGCCGACGTGCTCCGCAGGGGCCAGAGGCCCCGCTGCGCAGTGCGTGCGTTTGGGGGTTGAGTTGTTTGAGGGGGGCGTGGTGGTGGGAGGGGGATTATGGATGAATTGTAATTTATTACGCAACAAAATGGGTGGATCCGTCGATAACAATATGTGGGGGATTTCAATGGGTTATCGACGAGAGGGGAAATCATGTCTCATGTATTTAATCGAGCGTATTTGCATTTGGTTTGGCGAACGAAAGGACGTCAACGCATTTTACAAAGCGAATTGGAGCAGCATGTCCACGGGGGCATTAAGGCCATTCTGGGGGATTTGCGATTAAACGTATTGGCCGTGAATTCGGCCTGGGATCACGTACATGTTTTGTCGCAATGGAACACAACCTGCGCAATCGAGGATGCCGTTCGCGAGGCGAAATCGCTCACCAGTCGCATCTGGAACGACGCCCGGCGCGCAAACCCACAATCCACTCACCCACTACTCTACTGGCAACAAGGATTCGGTATGTTCACGATTCGTCATTCCGAGGTTGATGGCGTCATTGATTACATTGACACGCAAAAAATTCGTCACCGCCACAAACGTCTCTGGCCTGAATTCGAGATCACCGAATCAACCGAATAATCCGCACTCGCACGATCCCGCGCTTGCACGATCCCGCGCTCGCACAATCTCGCGCCAACACGCACCGCGTAGCGGGGCCTCTGGCCCCAGCGGAGCGTGTTGGCGTCGTCCTAGCCCATGGGCTCTGCCCTTGGGTGTGACGTTTCACACCCCCCAATTCCCTCTCATCACCACGTCCAAATCGTGCACGATTTAATTGATTGCACCACGTTCAAATCGTGCACGTTCATGTCCAAGCGTGGCATGAAGTAACGGGCGAGTCGGGTTGCCGGGCGGTGGCGGACACGTTTGCTCGCGGTACCGAAGCGCTGCTCGCCCTGGATGTTGTGGATGAAGGCGGGCAAGTTGAGCGGGTGGTGACGACGGCGGAGCATCCGTTTTATCGTCCGGAGTTGTGGCGTTTTGTGCGGGCGGATGAGCTTGGGGTAGGGTGGGCGTTTGGGACTTGGGTGGTGTGAAACGTGGTGGGTAGAAGGACTTGGGTGGTGTGAAACGTGGTGGGTAGAGGGGATTGGGCGGTTTGAAACGTGGTGGGTAGAGGAACTTGGGTGGTGTGAAACGTGGTGGGTAGAGGGGATTGGGTGGTTTGAAACGTGGTGGGAAGAGGGAATTGGGCGGTTTGAAACATGGTGGGTAGAGGGAATTGGGTGGTTTGAAACGTGGTGGGTAGAGGGAATTGGGTGGTTTGAAACGTGGTGGGTAGAGGGGATTGGGTGGTGTGAAACGTGGTGGGTAGAGGGAATTGGGCGGTGTGAAACGTCACACCCCACGTTTCACGTGGGGCTAAAACAGAAGCGCGCTGCGCTCGCGTTTCACGCGGCTCCGCGGTGCGTGCGTTTGTGGGGTGGGTGGTGTGAGATGTAGGAAACGAAAAAACCCTCTATCTGGGGGAAGATAGAGGGCTTTTTTAAAGTCGGGGCGAGAGGATTTGAACCTCCGACCCCTTGCTCCCGAAGCAAGTGCGCTACCAGGCTGCGCTACGCCCCGACAAGGCGATGCGGGTTTTGCGATGGTTCAAAATCGCGGCCCGCAGGGTGAGGGTGTATATAGGGCGGATTTTGGGGGGTGTCACTGGTTGTTTGCGCGATCAGTTGTGGGGGCGGCGGGTGGGCGGTAGCTGGGGTGCATGGCGCGGGAGGGGGAGATTTCGAAGTTGAGCAGGGTGCATTCGAGGCGGCCGTTGAAGAGTTTGTAGAATTTGTTGGCGCGGATGCCGATGTGGCGGCCGAGTTCTTTGGAGCCGGTGAGGACGGAGGCGTTCCAGCCGTCGAAGTGTTGGAGGAGGGTTTCGCCGAGGCGTTTGTGGAGGGTTTCGACGCCGGTCTGGCGGCCGAGGCGTTCGCCGTAGGGTGGGTTTACGGCGAGTAGGCCGGTGGTGGGGGAGTTTTTTGGGGGTGTGGCGTCCTGGATGCTGCGGACTTCGAGGAAAATGTATTTTTGGAGGCCGGCGGCCTGGACGTTGGTGCGGGCTGCGCGGATGGCGCCGCCTTCGCGGTCATAGCCGGCGATGGTGGGGACGAGGGTGGGGAGGTTTTTGAGGCCTTCGGTGCGGCGTGTTTCGGCTTCCTGGACGAGGTTTTGCCAGATGGCGTCGTCGTGTTTGAGCCATTTGAAGAAGCCGAATTGGGTGCGGAGTAGGCCGGGGGCGATGTCGGCGGCCATGAGTGCGCCTTCGATGAGCAGGGTGCCGGAGCCGCACATGGGGTCGACGAGGGCTGTTGGTTCGCCGGATTCCTGGGCTGCGGCGAGTAATTTAGGCCAGCCGGCGCGGTAGAGGAGGGCTGCGGCGACGTTTTCTTTTAAGGGCGCTTCGACGGATTGTTCGCGGTAGGCGCGGCGGTGGAGGCTGTCGCCGGAGAGATCGATTGCGATGGTGGCTTCGTCGCGCATGACGTGGACGTTGATGTGGAGATCGGGGTTTTTGACGTCGACGGATGGGCGGCGATCAAAACGGTCGCGGAATTGGTCGACGACGGCGTCTTTGACTTTCAGGGCGCCGAATTGGGTATGGTTAATTTTGGAGAGCTGGGAGTGGAAAGTTACGGCGAGTGTGGAATCGACGTCCATGTGCTCGTCCCAGTTGATAGTGCGGACGCCGTCGTAGAGAGCTTCGGGGGTGGGTGCGTAAAAACTGTGGAGGGGGAGCAGGACGGCGTTTGCCAGGCGAGACCAGAGGCAGACGCGGTAGCCCATTTCGAGTTTGCCGCTGAAGTAGACGCCGGCGACGGTCTGTTTGACGTTTTCTGCGCCGAGCGCTTCGAGCTCTTCCTGGAGGAGTTGTTCCATGTGGCGTGGGACGGTGGCGAAAAAGGTGTGGAAGGTGTTCATATATGTCTCAAGAGTCTGGAAATGTTCTGGTAATGATGGCGTATTCGGGGCATAAGGTGCAGCACCGTGCTTTGACAGCCGGGATAACACGAATATACTCCGGCGCGTACTGATCTATCATGATTGTTACGGATTAGAGATTGAAATCGGCTTACAACAACGTCACTTAAGGATCCAACCCTTGATTACTTATAAAAACATCATAACTCGCCGAATTGGTGGCGTGGTGCTTGAAATTAGCCTGGATAAGCCACGTGCGAAGAACGCGTTGACGTTGGCGATGTACACCGGGTTGAGTGAGATTTTACTCGCGGCGCAGTCGGATATGTCGGTTCGGGTTGTGGTTTTGCGTGGAATGGGTGGAAATTTCACGAGTGGAAACGATCTGACGGACTTTATGCAGTCGCCGCCGGTTGAGGGTGAGGATAGTCCGGTGTTTCGGTTTTTGCGCACGCTGATTGCGTTTGAAAAGCCGATTATTGCGGCCGTGGATGGTTGGGCGATTGGTGTGGGCGTGACGATGCTGTTGCACTGCGACCTGGTTTATGCGGCGCATGATGCGCGCTTGCAGTTGCCGTTTGTGAACCTGGCGGTTGTGCCGGAGGCGGCGTCTTCGCTGCTTTTGCCGCGCCTGATCGGTCATGCACGCGCTGCGGAGCTGTTGTATTTTGGAGATCCGTTCAGTGCAGCAACCGCAAAGGAACTTGGGCTTATCAACGAGTTGTTTGAGCCGGAACAATTGTTTGACGCCGTGGCGGAACGCGCGCTCAGACTTGCGGACAAGGCACCGCAGGCTTTGATCGAAACGAAGCGATTGTTGCGTCGTAGAACGGCCTCGACCACGCAGGAAGTGGAAGATGCGCTGGTTGCTGAAGGACGTGTTTTTGTGGAGCGTCTGGCTAGTAAGGAGTTTAAGGAGGCGGTTTCGGCGTTTTTTGAGAAGCGAAAGCCAGAATTTGGCTGATCGCTGATGAATAAGAAGTTGCTGTAAATAAAACGTGCTCAACCTATGGATAAAATAGGTTGAGCACGTTTTTTTATGCGTTATTTATTGTTGGATAGAAATGCAGCTCAGGGGAGGTTGGGGTCGGCGGGAGTTCCCTGAAGCGAGCCTGCATCGGTGTCGCTTTCGAATTCGTCCTGGTTCATTTGATCGGTGGGTCCGCCGCCTGCTGGTTCGTTGGTTTCGAATGTTTCGGTTTCATCGATTTGTTCGACACCCTCGGCTGGCTGGTCGAGATTGTCGGGTCCGCCGCCGGTTGGATCGGTTGAATCAAGCGGTTCGGTGGCCGAAGGTTCGGTGGAAGGATCGGACGTTGTTGTTCCAGCGCCTTCGGTTGCATTGCTGGGATCGTCAGGTCCGCCACCGGTTGGTTCGGTGGGTTCAGATGTTGGCGAGGTTCCGGGACCGTCGGCTGGGTTTTGGTTCTCACATGCGGCGATTGAAAGAACGAGAACAAGTGCTGCGAGAATTGCGATGAAACGATTATGAGGTTTGGTCATCATAGGCTTTACCTTGGTTTTCATGCCGCGTTTTGTCGCGGCCACGTGAAGTACGAAAAAGTGCTTGTATTGTTGTCAAACAAAGGAAATTGGCTCGAATTATGGAGAAGTTTCAGGTGCAGATGAGGGTTTCATCTCCTGTTTGAGCTTTTCCATGCCGGATTCGAGACTTTTTTCGGCTTTGTCGGCCTCATTTTGGAGTGATTCAGCGGCTCGCTTTGCACTTTCTTCACCGGTAGCGGCCTGTTCGGACGCGACGTTTCGCATTTCGTTGAGCCCTTCGTTTATTTTCTCACGACTTTGTTGGAGTCGTTCTTCGACGCTCTTTTCAGCGGATCCGGCAGCCGGGTTTTGTTCGGTGCCGGGCATGGTTTCGGGTCCGCCGCCGGTGGGGTCTTCAGTGGGCTGAACTTCTTGTCCATCGGCAGGTGGTGTGGCTGGTTGGTTTTCGTCCATCGCGGGTCCGCCACCGGCCGGGTCTTCGGCAGGTTGTGCGGCAGGGTCATTTGCCGGCGGGGTTGCGGGGACATTTTCATCGGCAGGTCCGCCGCCGGCTTCGTTCGCAGGCGCGGCGGGTGGAGTGTTTTCGGGAGCCGAGCTAGGCTGAGATTCCGGAGTCGCTCCGGGTGTATTGGTATCCTGCGAGGGCTGCTCGCAGGCGCCGACGGCAATCATCATCGCGGCAGCGCAGAGCAGGGCAAGCAGGCGGTTTTTTGTAGATTTCATAAGCCATTTACCTCTTGAAACGGATGCGACGCGCTGGCGGTTTACATGCCTGGTGCATCGTAACGAATGTGGACGGACGGTTTTGCGCCGGTGGCTTAATCCATGCAGAGAAGGGCGCGAAACCGCGGGGCATCATCCAAAATGCCGAGTCCTACCCCAGAGAAGGTAATCGCTTTGTTTGGTATTTCGAGGATTTTGGTGGTTTCGGGATGACGCGAGGGAGGGTTTTGCGAGGGGATGTGGGGTGTGGCGTGCGGCCGGTAACCGTCTCAGAGACGGTAGCCGGGCCAGCGTTGGAGCGGATTATGAGCGGGATTGGGTGGTCAGGATTCGGGGTTTGTGGCGTCGGGTTTTCGGATTTCTTCACCGACATCGCGGCGGTGATCGAAAACAAAGCATCGGCCTTCCCAGCGGCTTTCGTCGGGCGGGGTTTCTTCGAGGTAGCGAAGGATTCCGCCTTCGAGGTGGTAGACGTTTTTGAAGCCGCGTTGGAGCATGAATGCGGTGGCTTTTTCGCAGCGGATTCCGCCGGTGCAGTACATGGCGATGGGGCGCTCGTCTTGCGGATCGAGATTGGTGTCGACGTAATCCACAAATTCGCGAAAGGAAGTGGTTTTGGGGTCGATGGCGCCTTCAAATTTGCCGACTTCGACTTCGTAGTCGTTGCGGGTGTCGATGAGAAGGACGTCGGGCTGGCTTATCAGCTCGTTCCACTGTTTGGGGGCAAGGTAGGTGCCGACTTCGCGCAGCGGATCGAGGCCTTCGACGCCAAAGGTGACGATTTCCTTTTTGACGCGAACTTTGAGCTTGTTGAAGGGGACGTCAGGCGCGGCAGTTTCGCGCGGCTGGATGTCTTCAAAACCGGGTTGCGTGCCCAAAAATACAATCAGGTTATCGATCGCGGTGCGTGTGCCGGCCACGGTTCCGTTGATGCCCTCGCCTGCTATCAGGAGCGTGCCGAGGATGTCGTTTTGGAGGCAGGCCAGCTCGACGGCGTAGCGGAAACTCTGGGTGTCGGCGACCGGTGCGAATCGGTAAAGCGCTGCGATGATGATGGGTTCCATCGTAAAATCCTTGCGGTGAAGCATTTGAAAGAAACGAGTGTCAGGTTAGTGCTTGCTTATTCGTACAGTGTGAATAACGTTGCGCACGCGAAAATATACCGCATAAACAGCATAATCAGGAGTAAAGAAATGACAGCAGCACGTGAAACAAGAGTTTTTGAGACAGAAGTCAGCCAAGTTCTGCGTTTGATGATTCATTCGATGTATTCAAACAAGGAAGTTTTCTTGCGCGAGCTGATTTCGAACGCAAGCGATGCGATTGATAAGCTGCGCTTTGAAGCATTGCAAGACCAAGAGTTGTACGCGGGCGATACGGATCTGAAGATCCGCGTGAGTTTTGATGAAGCAGCGCGCACGCTGACGATTTCCGATAATGGTATTGGCATGAGTCGCGACGAAGTGACGGCCAATATCGGGACGATCGCGCGCAGTGGCACGCGTGAGTTTGTGGCACGCTTGAGCGGTGATCAAAAGGCCGATGCGCAGTTGATCGGACAGTTCGGTGTCGGCTTTTATTCGGCGTTCATCGTGGCTGATAGCGTGGTAATGACGACGCGTCGTGCAGGCAGCGACGAGGCTGTGCGCTGGGAATCGACCGGCGAGGGCGAATACACGATTGAGGCGACTGAGAAAGAAGGGCGTGGAACGGAAATCGTGCTTCATTTGCGTGAGGAGGAAGACGAGTTTTTGGATTCCTGGCGACTCAAAGAGATCATTCGCAAATACTCCGACCATATTCCGTTTCCGGTTGATGTGGTCGATGCGGACGGCGAGGAAGAAACGGTTAATCAGGCGTCTGCGCTGTGGTTGCGGTCGAGAAGCGAGATTACGGACGAGGAATATGCGGAGTTTTACAAGCATGTCAGTCATGATTTCGAAGCGCCGCTTGCACACGTGCACGCACAGATCGAAGGACGTCTCAGCTACACGATCCTGCTCTTTACGCCCGCTCGCCGACCGTTTGATCTGACGTCGGGTATGGAAGGAAAGTCGCACGGCGTAAAACTGTATGTGAAACGCGTGTTTATTACGGATGATGCAGAGCTGTTGATGCCACGTTATTTGCGCTTCATGCGCGGTGTGGTGGATTCCGACGATCTGCCACTGAACGTGTCGCGTGAACTTTTGCAGGATAATCGCATTATCAGCTCGATGCGCTCGGCTGCGGTGAAACGCGTTCTGGGGATGTTCGCTGATTTGGCCAAGGACGAGGAAAAATACGCGACGTTCTGGAAGGCATTCGGTTCGATCTTGAAGGAAGGCGTTGTCGAAGATCATGAGCGCAAAAAAGACATTGCGCCGCTTTTGCGCTTTGCGAGCACGCATAGTGGAACCGACGAGCAAAACGTATCGCTCGAAGATTATGTCAGTCGTTTCAAGGAAGGGCAGGACAAGATCTATTATATAACGGCGGATTCGTTCGCTGCGGCCAAAAACAGCCCGCATCTGGAAGTGTTTAAAAAGCGTGGCGTTGAAGTGCTCTTGCTTTCGGATCGTGTGGATA
>JBEBSM010000110.1:0-10433 GCA_040394315.1 Lujinxingia vulgaris | reverse complement strand
GCCCCACAATCAAACAAAAAAATCCTCCGCCCCACCCATCAGCTTCATCCTGAGCGTACTTTTTCAGCTAATGCTCGCCCCCATCTCTTTCCTACTCGTCATCTTTTCCGCCGCCGGCCTCGCCAACAGCGACACACTCACCAAACTTCAATCGCTCGTTTTAGACACTTCACTGCTCGCCCTACCCGCCATCCCCCTTCTTACCGCGCTAATTCTTGCCATCCTTCGTGCCACCCAATCCAAACACTACCACCTGGCCTGGAATCTCATTTCCATCGTCAGCATCACAATTTACGTATTCTACGCCCTATCCCTCACCCCCTGAATCTTTTTTTCGCCCCCCAAAAGCCCAGTTTTTTGGCAAGAATCGGACAACGATAACGAAACCGCCAAATCACTCGCCCCAAAAAGCTCACCCACTCCCGGAGAGAGTCAGGCAACGAAGCTACCGTTGCCCGAAGCCGCCGGATCACCCATACGTCTCCATCAAATAAGCCACAATATCATCCGACTCAAACATCTCCTTCCCCGTATTCGGATCCACCAAATACGGCACCATCATCTTCCCACTTACTGCAAAAAACTCCGGACGCCGCGCACTCCCCTTACCCACATTTCTCACCACAAAATCCAGATTCAACTCGTGCAAAACCTCACGCACTTTCCGACAATAAGGCGACGCCTCAAAGTTATACAGTTTCAACCGCTGATACGGCTGTTCACGATCCTCAAACCCCGCACGAACCTTCCCACCGCGTGAGCGAATACCCGACGCAATAGCCGAAAAACCCGTGTTCACCGGCGAAAAAGCGCGCGCCACACCGCTACGCTTTTGCCCGTAGGTTGCGTTCAAATAATCGATAATATCTTCCGACTCAAACATCTGCGTATCGGTATTCGCATCCACCAAAAACGGAATGCTCACCTTGCCACCGAGCTGTTCGATCCGCGCACGATTTGCGTTCGCCCCTTTTCCACTGGGCCTTGAAACGTACTCCAGATCCAACTCGCTCATCACCTCGCGCACCTTCCGCGCAAACGGACAGCCTTCCAGATCATACAACTCCAAAATCTGCCTGGGGCGCGGCGGATTCTCTCGATTATACGAGCGCACCATCATTCCCCGCCCACCCCGCATCACTGACACCATCAGCGAATGTGCATTATTCATCATCGAACTCATAACCTTCTCCTTTGGAATCAATTCGTGCCGGGCTCATAATCTACGCGCACCCTATACGACCATGCCCATCCCTGCGAGGAGCAATCGGCGTCGCTACCGCTGAGCATGAGCCAGTAGTAACCGACAGGATAACGCGCCGACGGCCAACGCAACGTCATCGTAAATCGCCCATCCGCACCCACCGGAACGCACTCCTCAAACCACCCACCGCGCTCAGCCTTTCGATAAACACCAACATTGGGAGAATCGCCATAATAAACGCCCTCCACATCAAACATTCTCGTTTCTCGCGACAAAACCGCCGGCAATCCCCGGTCTAAAACAATGCCCTGATGCACAAAAGCATCGCGCGGAATCTGCGAGTAGTTTGTAGGCGCACACGCCAATTCCCGTTCATTTCCAGAAACATACGACGCCCCCGGCACCACCACCCCGTAGTTTTTGTCCATTATTTCATCAAATTGCACCGGCAACGTCTGCTGCGCCGCGTCGATCACCGCATAATGCAGATGCGGCCCGCTCGAAAACCCAGTACTTCCACACAACCCGATCACTTGCCCACCACAAACCTGCTCACCCGCCTCCACCAAAACCCCGTGGTCGCGCAGATGTTGATACTCCGAAAACGTCCCATCCCCATGGTCCAAAATCACAAAATTCGCATCATCAATACACGTCATACTCCCACAACCACTGGCTGAATCCGTACGCACGGCCCACACCACACCCGCCCGCGACGCCACCACCGGTGTGCCTTCTTTGCACACAAAATCGACCGAATACGCCAGCTCCTTTTTGCTATGACTGTTGGCCCCATGAAATCCCTGCGCTATCCGCACCGGAGATCCTGCCCGAAAAGGGATTTTGTGCCCCCGCGCATTTGGCACCGTGCACTTTCCACCGTCATTGAGCTGAACATTACCCAGACACACCGCTCGATTGGCCCCCCAACTTGCGCACCCAGCCAACCCCGAAATCACCGCAAGTGTCAGCAACCCAAAAACCAACCGTCTCAAGCACTGACGCGGCCCCACGCCAAGAAAAACCTTGCCTTTCGCCCCATTTTCGTTATATACAGAGTTCATAGACTTCGCTGTTCTCAGCGGGTGGGATTACTTCAGAGCAAACAGATTCGTTTACGTTCTGAGCAACATCGTCGCGTTTTTGTATCCAGATAATATTCAGGGTGGAAGCTGCCTGACCAACTTCATGGTGATAGTAATGGACCCATTGTTGATTGCAATCCTTACCTTTCTTCTGCTGGCCGCAACCATCATTGTCACGCGTTTTGGCCTGCCCTGGTTTCGCGACATCTCACGCGAACGCCTGGAAAAAGTACTGACCCAACAGCACACCATCCACCTGCAACCCCTGTCGTTCTACGATGTGTTCTGGGACCTCGGCGCAACCGAAAAAGCCATCCAATTCATGTTCGAAAACAACACCTTACCCACCGCACCTCGCAAAAAACATCGCGCTGTCCGCCAGCTCAGCCTGTTGATCACACAACACGGTAGCTACACCCGTTTCATCGAAAAATCACTCATCGACATCGAGCAAAACCCCTTCATCAACCAAACAAGCATGGAACCCGACAAAGTCTACCTCTTGTCCGGCATCGAGCAGGCATTTCGAAGACAAAAAAACAGGCAAAGAAGACGGCGCAACATTGCACCACGCACGCCCCACGCCAAAGCCGCCGAAGCACGCTATCTAAAAAACATCGCGCGGCCTGTTGTCCGACCGGTCAAACCCATCACAAAAAACGAAAACTACCTGCTCGACCACCCGCTCAAAGACCGTCAGCGCTTTCGGACAACCAGAAAACCCGGCCCCGACGTCCTTACCTTACCCAAATACATCTTCACCGACGAAAGCCCCGACATCACCGACATCACCCAGTTCGACGGCCTCGACACCGACGCCATCCTCACCCTTCTGTTTACCGGCACACTGAGCACAGACCTCCAACAATGGAAGCTCTCCTCACGCCTTCAATACCTGAAATCCGAACTCGACGAGCTGTTTTTCGGCTTTTACCAGTACTATGGCATGTACCGCGACCTCTCTCACCGCCTTGTCGTCAACGACATCTTTCGAGACCTGCGCTCCATCGACCGCGCATGGACCATCCAGGCAGACCAGATGATCACCAGACTTCAAGAACGCACCTGGCGCTGGCAACCCTGGGCAAACTGCGCCAACATCCTTACAACCCTCGCCCGCGAAAACATGTTCGAGCTCGCCAACCACGCCGAAAGAAACGCCGATGCCCCGTTCAAAGCGATGGGCGAGTTGGACTTCCACGGCCTCCCAACACTGGCTGGATACGTGCTTTATATAAATCGCCGCCAGATCTACACTCAAAAGATCGACTACAGCGTCATGGAAGACGAAGTCGAATCCATCATCTACTTCATTCAAACCGAGCTCCGCAAAGTCCTCCAAAAACAAGCCGCATAACTTACCGACCGCCCCAAACGCCCCAAACACCACAAAACCCAAAATCTACGCGATAGACGACCCAATACCGTTACGTTAAGCTTTGAACCGAATCACCGACCGCACGCACCGCAAAGCGAGGCGTCAGCCTAAGCGAAGCGCGTCGGGTCGTGCTAGCCCCTGGCGTCAGCCTGGGATAGGGACATCGCAAACCACCCAACACCCTTTTCACAGCCACATCTTTTCAAAACCGCCACGTCTCTCCAAAACGAGCACCCAAACGCATGGAACCAATTACAATCGTAATCATGACCCTGCTTGTCCTGGCTTTCGGCGGAACCGCGGCCTCATCCCAGTACAAAACCTACCGCGAAGAATCCCTGCGCAAAGCCCTGCGCACCAAACGCTACCTCAATGGCGGCTATTCGCTCTCGCTTTTCGACGTTTTCTGGGATCTCGGCTCCAGCGACTACGCACTCGAAATGATGGGCACCGACCGCCTGCTACCCGAATCCATGCACGACCTCAAACTCAGCTACAGCGTCCTCGAAGAACGCATCAACCAACACGGTTCCTACCAGGAATATATCGAAGACACACTGGCCTCCATCGAAACCTACTACCGCGAACACCGCTTAATCGGCTCCCGCACACAGGCCGGCCAAACCTTACAAATTACATCCCAAAAAGGACTCCTTCCCCTACAACAAACCGGCACATCACCCACCCACGCTCGCCAGACCTCGACCGCACTCACGCACCAGCCCAGAAACCACGCGTCCCACCAGAACATGATGATGAGCTTCTCGCTCGAAGACCGCCAATCGCTGCGCCACGACACAACGTCATTACCCGGCAGCCTGATCTTAAGCTACGATCCCAATGGCCAGATAGACTTCGATCTTGACCAGATCACCGGACTCGACGTCTCCGGCATTCTCACCATGCTTTTCGGCGGCGTTCTCACAACCGGCCTTCAAAAATGGTGGAAAATGCGGCGCCTGCGCAACCTGAAAGCCGACCTCGACAAGGAACTCATCGCCCTTTATGAACTGTTCGCCACCCAGGCAAACCGTGGCCCAAGCTTCATCAACACCCTGTATCACGGCGCCCGGCAATGGGAACTCGAGACCAACCGCCTCGAAACACTTCTCCATGCAAACCCGGCCGCCGGCCGAACCTGGCACCTGGCCGCATCACTTCTTCTAAAAGATGCCTGCGAGCTTGCCCGAGGGCTCACCGAACAGGCATACTCCAACACCCGCCGGGGTCTTGAAGCCATCAAATATCATGGCAGCAACGACAACAAACCCATGGCCGGCTACTTAGTGTATCTCAATCAACACGCCTTCTTTGCTGGCCGAGTTCCAAATTACGCGAGCTACACCAACCGGGTCGAAGCCGCCGCCTACCATATCCAGGCAGAACTCAACAAACTCCACCGCGAAGGCGTTATATAAAGGACTTTTTCCGCATGAGCACATTTTCAAACGCACCCAAAGACAGCATGCGCACCCGCATGGAAGCTATGGTTCACGGCATTCAGGACGAAATCTGTGACGCCATCGCCAAACTCGACGGCACTCCCTTCCAGGAAGATCACTGGGATCGCCCCGGCGGCGGCGGCGGCCGCAGCCGCGTTCTGCAAGACGGCAACGTCTTCGAAAAAGCCGGTGTCGGTGTTTCCGTCGTCATGGGAACCCTCAGCCCCGAAGCCGCCGCAAAAATGGGCGGCGGCACCAACATCGAAGATCTCACCTTTTACGCCACCGGCGTCAGTCTGGTTTTTCACCCACACAACCCGATGGCACCCACCGTCCACGCAAATTACCGCTATTTTGAGCGCGGCGACGGCTCCGCACCCGGAAGCTGGTGGTTCGGCGGCGGCTGCGACTTAACCCCGTCCTATCTCTTCGAAGACGACGAACAACACTTCCACAAGACTTATCTCGACGCCTGCAACCGCCACGATCCGACCTACTATCCACAATTCAAAAAGCAGTGCGACGAATACTTTTACATCCCACACCGCAAAGAATCCCGCGGCCTTGGCGGCATTTTCTTCGACAATCTCCAGGACAACCAACCCGACTCGGCCGACAAATTCCTGGCTTTCGTCACCGATTGCGCACAAGCATTTTTACCCTCCTACATGCCCATCATCGAACGCCGCAAAAACATGCCCTTTGAACAACACCACAAAGAATGGCAGCAAATGCGCCGCGGCCGCTACGTCGAATTTAACCTGGTCTACGACCGCGGCACCCACTTCGGACTGCGCACCGACGGACGCATCGAAAGCATCCTCATGTCGCTGCCACTCACCGCACGCTGGCAATACGACCACCACCCCGCCCCCGAATCCGAAGAAGCACGTCTGGTCGATGTCCTCCAAAACCCACGCTCCTGGACCTGACCCGGCACCCGTAAAAGTTCTCGTGCACCAAAACCGAAACCTGAAAAGCGCTGATTACGTGTAGTTTTTACAAAACAACACATCTAACAGCAGCGCCTTTCAGGTTTTTTCATTTACAAAACTTTGCCAAAGCCCCATAAAACCGAACAACTTACCATCCGCCGACTGCCTTTATTTTTCAGGCCCATACCCGACGCCCTATTCTTGCTTCCCGATCCACGAATCGCTATGTTTCCGTACGTAAAAGACATCTCGATTGCCTAAACCTAACGCAACGCCACCCTTTTTTGTGCTATGTCAAAGCAACTTCAATGCATCCTCGTCGCACTCGGAACCTGTCTCCTGGGAAGCGTAATCGTCGCCCTCGTTACACTGGTTGAGTGGCTCAATCCCGCAACGCCCGCCCTCATATTAATCGGCGCGGCACTACTTCCCGCTGTCCTCGGCGGCCTGCTCGTCATGTCACCCAATGATCAGCAACCCTGGACAAGCCAGCTCATCATCAAAGGCGCCCTGCCCGGCGCTATCTTCGGCGTTCTTGCCATTGGACTTGGCCTGGCATGGTCTCAACCCCAGGTCCGCGCCGACATCGCCAGCAAACTCCCCGTCGATTTCCGAGAAAGCACACCGCTTCTTCGAGCACTCAACGAGTCCGCTCCCGTCGCAACCGCTGCCTGCAAAAACATCGCTGCAAACAACTTCCGACATGCATACACCGTCGTCCTCAACACCCTCACCAACCGCCCAGACGTTGCCCTGGCATGCCTCAAAGACTCGCCGCAACACGCCACCATCATCTTTCGTCTATCCGACAGCTGGCACCAAACGCTGCTCGACGAAGCAATGGAACCACAACAAACCTGCGAGCGCAGCGACGCAATCGCCGCAATTACATCAAACCACAGCCTCAGCGCCGCTCAACTCATGGATTGCGCCCTGCAATCCAGCGATCCAGCCGCCCGACAATGCTGCACCCAAACACTCAACACCGCCTACTCCACCCCACAAGAGCTCGCCAAACAGCTCGACGTCACCATCGCCCCTATGGCCTCCTTCGCACTCGGAACAGAACTCATCAACGCCAGCTTCGCCGGTCAACCCAAACTCGGCTCGCTCAACATAGAATCTCCGGCCTTCCAAAAAATCGCGCTCCTCACGACCTGTAGCAGCCTGCAATCCAACACCATAAAATCCCTCGGCTCACTCTACCGCCTCAGCCAGTCCTTAAACTGCATGGACGCGCAAGAAACCCCTCCCACCGACATGCTGAGCTGGGACCGCATCTGTAAATCCATGGAACCACACCTCATCCTCACCAACGACATCCAGCCCAAACAAGTACTTTGCGACATGCTCGGCCAGGACAAAAAACTTCAGGCCATTCAAGCCGCCGAAGCCGAAGAACTGTCCCCACAACAAGCCCAGGCCATGGCACAGCTCGCAGAAAACATCGAATACGGCGCAAACAACAACGGACCTAAAGATACCCAAAAGCTCCTGAGTGCCATGGGATTCCGCGACGAAGCCAAAGAGCTCAACGAGCTGAGCAACGACGATTTCGCCAACTATCAGAAACTCGTCAATGAACAACTCAACAAGACTTCCGGCACAAAAACCGACGACGCTCGCAAAGAATCCGCAAAATTCAACGAGTTTGCGAAGTCCCTTGGCAAATCCCCAAAAGACATCCCCCAGATGCTCGATTCGTTAGAAAAACAAAAGATTTCAAAAGAACAGCGCGAATCCCTACAGAAAATGCGCAAACAACTCGAAAACAATCCGAACTTTCTTAATGACTAACCTCATACAGCACCACCGTCGTCATTAGCTCCTTATTCGTTCTTCATGACATTAAAGTCATCCCAACCTGTGCCAGGCTGACACACCCAACCTCGCACATGAACAATAAGTGGTCTGAGCAGCCACCGAAAAACCCAAATTGTCAGCTCAAATGTATCTTTGAACACCACAGCGTTACCTGGCACAACTTATGCAATGTTTGAATACAGTCGAATGAAACTGGGTCAACACTTATTAAAACTGGATGACCGTGATGCCTTCAAAAAGCAAGTTATATCAATTGAATAATACGCTATTGTCAGCGCTCGGCGTGGGTTGCCTTCACCTGCTTGGCATCTCACTCATTGCAGTAATTGGCTTTGCGCCATTTGTCACACAAGACACCTTAACACTGTACTTTGAAGCGCTCTCCAACCCGACTTTTGCCAACGCCACACTCATCGATATGTTGTTGCACTTCGGACTCTCGGCAAGTCTCTGGGCCCTGGGCTACATATTGTTTCAGCTCTGGACCCTACAGCGCAAAGCAGCCCTGAACGTCGTTCGCGTAGCCCGCGGCGCCGTTATGCTCGAAACGTTAATCATCCTGGTTCCGTTTCTATTGCTAACCAGCGGCATCGCCCAGATGACGATTTTGAACATCTCCGGCGTACTCGCTCACCTCGCCAGCTATCAGGCCACACGCACCGCATGGGTATGGCAGCCAGAAGCCAACAAAGGACGCAAAAGTGCCGACAACTCACTCGTTGAGCGTCGTGCACGACTCGCGGCTGCAGCCGTTATGGCCCCCGCCGCACCGGCTGATTTCATCGTTTCCAGCTCCGGCGGCGACCAAGAGTTACAAGATTTTCGCGGCACCATGACCGGCTCATTTACCGATGCTTTTGCCGACGACTCTGGCAAGGATGGAAAATCAAAAGCATCCCAGTATCTCGCTGGCGGAACCGCTGCGAATTCAACCGACATGGTTTTTGTATCTGCATTCGATAAGTCTATTTTCCCCAGACGAGCCGCCAGAAAACTAACAATGGCCTATGCGTCAACGGCCGTAACCGTCTCCGACTCCGGCGACACGATTTCAACAAGACTCGTGTACAAACAAAACATCGTCTTCCCCTGGTTTGCATACATCTGGGGCGAACCCGGCACTGTCGCCGGAAGAAAAGGTTATTACACGACACTCACCTATAATTTCAGCATGCCCTCACAGGTGGACCTATGAACACCAAATCCGACAAATCAGGTATACTCGCAATCATGAGATCCTGGGCTCTGAATCGTGGGCATGCTTTCAATAGCAATCAAAATGGCGCCGTAGCAATTCTATGCCTTGCCGCCTGCATTATTCTATTCATGGTCTCGCTTGTTCTCTATGATACGGGCAAAATTGCACGTAACAAAATTGATACACAAACCGCCGCCGATACCGCCGCGTACAGCCAGGCTGCAGTCAAAGCGCGCAGCATGAATATGATCATGTATACAAATGTTGCGAAGCGAACGATTGTCAGCTTACACAACATGTATCAGGGCATGTGGAGCGCCTACCAGATTTACTATCTTTACACACTCGTAAAATGCCTCGCCAGTGCTCCGTACTTTACGGATTGCGAAGACTTTATCGACAACACACCCGTATATTTTGGAGAGTTGAGTGGCGATAGAGATAAGTTTAAAGATGAAGTCATTGATCGCTATAAAGACGAAATCGAAGCGCTCGATGACTATCAAACCTACATGACCGACCTAACCCCCTGGTGGGCATGGTCCGAAGCACTCGTTCGCGGTTCCAGAAACGGCGCATCCATTGCATCATCATTTCCACCACCTGCCGGAATCAAAGATCAGAGCCATACCAAATGGGCCAAGAACGCACTCCAACAACATAGTATCAACATCGAAAATGACACCACCGATATTACCGATGCACTCCCGCTCGAAATCGGCGAGAAAAAAGACACCTGCGTAGGATTCGGTGACCTCTGGGGACCAGCCGGAATCGAATTCCTTGTCAACCTGATCATCCACCAAACCCGCTCCGAAGAAGGTGCTGCCGGAATGATGGCCATTGGCCTCGGAATAGTTTTCACCCTGACCACAGCCTGCAGCAAAGCCGAAAGCCGATTCGGCGACCCCATGGCTCCCCGCAAACCAATCGCAAACTCCGATAGCGCGGACGATCTACTCAAGAAGTCTAACATTGTATTTTCATACAAACACACGCCAGACACACGCGGAAAACTCCGCAACAACTACAATATCATCAAACAAGAATATGAAGTTACCACGCCACTACAACATGGATCTGGTGCCTGGAACCTTTCCCGTGGCGAGTTTTTCTTCAAAGGCGATAAAGACCCCGACCCGTGGTCGCCAGGATGGACCGCAAAAATCCGGCCCGTCAGCCTGCAAGGTGAATTTAGTGAACTTGGCCACAACATGAACGAAATGTTTCACGATATCGCCCCCTACATGGGCCTTGGAATGAAACTCACCGGAACTGGATCCGATACCAACGCAAAGGCCGGTGACGCTGTATTTTTGGAAAAAGCCACACGCGCACTCGATAACAACGTCATCAACGGTTTGAGT
>JBEBSM010000109.1:0-10473 GCA_040394315.1 Lujinxingia vulgaris | reverse complement strand
TGTGCCTAAATGTGCAGTTCAACGGCCGATCTTTACGACCATGGTTGTTCTGGTCGTTTTGATGTTGGGTGCCGTTTCGTTTACACGGCTTCAGGTCGATCTGTTGCCGGAGATCGAGTTTCCGAGCCTTTCGGTTACGACGATTTATACGGGAGCGGGTCCGGAAGAGATTGAAACGCTGATTACGCGGCCCATTGAGCAGGCGCTCAGTACGGTTGAAGGTGTGGAGCGTTTGCAGGGATTTTCGACCGAAGGGCGAAGTCGTGTTTCGTTGAATTTCGTCTGGGGTACGAACATGGACAGCGCGTTAAACGACGTGCGGGCCGTGATCGAGCGCACGAAAATGCGGATGCCAGACGAGGCGGATGATCCGATTGTTTTTAAGTTCGATATTGGTAGCTTTCCGATCTTGTTTTTGGCGGTTTCTGGCGAGATGAGTGAGCCGGAATTGCGTCAATTGTCGGAGCGACAGCTTACGCCGCGCTTGGAGCGTATTGAGGGCGTTGCGTCGGTTGATGTTCGCGGTGGGGTGAAGCGTGAGATTCAGGTTTTGCTCGATACCGAGCGTTTACGTGCCTACAACCTGACGGCGAATGCGGTTGTGGATGCTTTGCGGGTCGAGAATCAGAATATTCCGGCAGGACAAATCGATCGGTATGACGAAAGTGTGCTGGTGCGAATCCTGGGTGAGAACGTCGATCCGCTCGATCTGGCAGATATCATTGTAACGTCGAAGCTTGATGAAACCGGCAAACTTGTGCCTGTCTATGTGCGTGATGTGGCGCGCGTGGTCGATACGTTTGAGGAGCCGAGTAATATTGTTCGGATTAACGGCAAGCCTAGTATTCGGGTGAGTGTTTCCAAGCAATCGGGTGCGAATACGGTAGAAGTTGCCGAGCGTGTGCGAAACGAGCTTGTGAATATCAACAAGGATTATGAGGGTCGTGCGCAACTTTCGTTGTTGACTGACACGTCGGAGCATATCGAAAAGTCGATTTCGAACGTGCAGGATTCGGTTCTGATCGGTGCGGTTTTAGCGATTTTGATGCTGCTGTTTTTCCTTCGCGACGTGCGTTCTACGCTCATTATTGGGCTGGGGATTCCGATTTCGATTATCGGTATTTTCACGTTGATGTATGCGTTCGACATTACGTTGAACCTGGTAAGTTTTGGCGGTGTTGCGCTTGGCGTGGGACTTTTGGTCGATAATGCGATCGTTATTCTTGAGAATATTTTCAGGAAGGTCGAAGACGGCGAGGAACCAGGTATTGCGGCGGTGGATGGGGCCAGCGAAGTTGCGACGGCGATTGTTGCATCGACGATTACGACGCTGGTTGTATTTGTGCCGGTTATCTTTTTGACTGGTTTTGCATCGATTTTCTTTGGTCAGATGGCGTTTGTCGTCAGCTTTGCGTTGATTTGCTCGCTTGCTGTGGCGATGACATTGGTGCCGATGTTGTCGGCTAAGTTCTTGAAAAAGCGAAAGATTGAAGATGATCTTGAGGGTGTTCCGGCGAAGAAACAAGATCTGATCGGGCGTTTTTTGGATGCCATCGATCAGGTGTACGGAAATCTGGTTGATTGGTGTCTGAAGCACTCAAAATTGACTGTGTTTACGGCGATCTTGTTGTTGGTCGGTTCGGTTTTTCTGGTTCCAATGGTTGGCACGGAATTGATGCCTGAAGAAGATATGAGTGAGGTTTCGATTAACTTTGAGCTGCCGGTCGGGACGCGGGTCGAAGTTACGGAGCAAGAACTTCAAAAGCTGGAGCAGGTTTTGCCGGATGCAATTCCGGAGATGATCAACATGCAGACCGTCGTTGGTACGCCGGGAATGTGGTCGAGCGCAGGTGGTGAGGCGGGTAGTATTAGCGTCAAGTTGTTGCCGGCCAACCAGCGTATTCGCAGCAGTGCGGAGATTGCGGCGGCGGTTGGACCGTTGGTGAAAGATCTGGTTCCTGGTGCGAATGTTCGGGTGAATGCCGGCGGTGGTCTGTGGATTATGCGGGTATTGAGCGGTGGTGGTGAGCGTCTGGAAGTCGGCGTGATTGGTTATGATCTGGCCACGGCTGATAAGATCGCAGCCGAAGTTCGCGATACAATGATGACGGTTGATGGGATCAGCGGGGCGGATGTCAGTCGGAAAGCGGGTGGGCGTGAAGCGCGTGTTAGACCCGATCCGGAAAAGCTGGCGGCGTTGGGTTTGCAGGCATCCACGGTAGCTCGTCAGGTGCAGACGTATATTCAGGGCACGCGTGCAACGGTGTTGCGCTCGGAAGGTGATGAGTTCGATGTGGTCGTGCGGTTGCCGCGCTCAGAACGTAATGGTTTTGAAGCACTTTTGAACGTTCCGATCATGATTCCAGGTGTGGGAGCAACGGTTTTGGGTGACGTTGCCGAGGTCGTGGAGGCGGAAGGACCGCTGACGATTGAGCGCGAAGATCAGAGTCGAATCGTGCGCGTTCGTGCGTATTTGTCGGGCGATCGGAACCTGGGACAGATCACCAATGAATTGCGTGAGAAGCTGGTCGATATTGAACGTCCCGATGATTTTGAAGTGCTTGTGAAGGGTGAAACCGAAGAGCAACAAAAGACATTTGCAGCATTGCTGATCGGCATTTTGTTAGCAATTGTATTGGTTTACATGGTTATGGCGGCGCAATTTGAGAGCTTGTTGCAGCCGTTTTATATCATGTTTTCGATCCCCTTTGCGGCAATCGGGGTCATCGTGATGTTGGCGGCGACCGGAACGACGTTCAATATTCAGTCGTTCATGGGTTGTATTATGTTGGCCGGGATCGTCGTAAATAATGCGATTGTGCTTGTGGATTATATCAATCTGATGCGCAATGAGCATGGTATGAAGATCCGCGAGGCTGTTGTTCTGAGTGCGCGTCGACGTTTGCGCCCGATTTTGATGACGAGCGTGACGACGATTCTTGCCCTGATTCCCGTAGCTATCGGGATGGGTGAGGGTGGTGATTCGCAGGCGCCACTTGCGCGAGCGGTCATAGGCGGGTTATTTGTGTCAGGTATTATTTCTCTGCTTATTATTCCGGTAATTTATAATGCAGTCGAAGGCTGGCGCGAACGACGAACGCAAGCATAACCAAACAAAGGTGCATTCTTGAAAATGAACAAATTGAACAAATCGAATCCTTGTGTTAACGATTGAGGCCGAATGCTCGCTACGTAAGGATTTGTGAATGTTCAAGCTCTTGATAGAGGATGAAGAAGGTGGGAAGAAAGTTTTTCCTTTGGTTCACGACGATGTAACTATCGGTCGTGCGGAAGGAAATACGATCCACCTGAACGAGCGAAATATCTCGCGTCATCATGGTCGGTTAATTCGCGAAGACGGACGTCTGTTCGTCGAAGCTGTTTCTGCGCGTTATGGTCTGCGCAAAAACGGGAAACGATTATCGCAACGCGAAGAATTCGGCGAAGGCGACGTACTGCTGATCGGTGATTACCGCGTCACGCTTCAGGCGGAGGCAAAGGCTAAGCCTGTGCCGGCCGGATTGAAGGCGCCGCCGAAAGCAGCGCGCTCGGAAGGAGGGTTCACCGATGAGGTAACGAAAATTACCAGCATCAATGAAACCGCTTCGGAAGCAGCACGCGAGCATACGCAGATTATGGCGGCAATGCCGGCTAAGCTGATTGTGATCTCCAGTAATTTTGCCGGTCAGGAGTTTCCGCTCAATCGTGATGAGGTTGTGATCGGTCGCGGTGATGATTGTCATGTCATCATCGATCACCGCTCGATTTCGACCAAACATGCGAAAGTCGTGCGCGAGAGCAACACGGTCTATAAGATCGTGGATCTGAATAGCAAAAACGGCGTAAAAGTAAGCGGCGAAGAATACCGTGCGACGCATTTAAAGCGCGGTGACATCGTTGAGCTTGGTCACGTGAAGTTTCGCTTCGTGGAGCCTGGCGAAAATTACGTCTTTACGCCGCAGGCAGCGGGTTTCGAGGATGACTTCGAATCTACGCCGCAGCAGACCCAGAATAAGAAGGGTTTGTTGATGATCATCGGCGCCGCGCTGATGGGTGTGATCTTACTGGGTGCGTTCATATTGCTTCAGCCATCGGATACAACGCCAGCGGGCGGTTCGGTTGCGACAGTGGCGGCGGGTGATTCTGCGACTGTAAATCGTGCGCAAGAAGCGATCGATAAAGCTGCGGTCGAAATTGCGGATGGTCAATTACAACGCGCAATGGGAGCCCTCGAGCTGGTGCGAACCAATCTCGATCCCTCGCCGGAACAGATCACGCAGATTGGTGAGATGCTCTCGAAAGCGCGTAATGAGCAGCCGTTTCAGCGCTCATATACCCAGGCCAAAGAGCTGGCTGATAATCAGAAGTACAGCGAGTCGCTGGCAAAAATTCAGACGATTCCCTCGCACTCACTGTTTCAGGAATTGCTTGAGAAACAGGGTCTTATGCAGACCGTGTTGAACGGTGCGGTTGCCGAAGCGAAAGAAAATGCACAAAACGGTGAAACACAGGCGGCGCGCGATACGGTGGCGGAAATTCTAGCCTACGATTCCGAGCACGTGGAAGCACGTAAGTTGCTTGCGCAGCTTGATAAAACGCCTAACCGAGGCTCGGAACTCGTGGCTGCGGTTCAGCCGGTTGAGGTTTCTCCGCGTGGTCAAAATCTCGATCCGCCAAAAACAGTTGCCAAAACGGCACCTGTTAAGGTTGCGGCAGCGAAACCAGCAACAACGCGTAAAAAGCCACCGAGTGTCAGTCCGGAAGAGGGTGCCGAGTACTTTAAGAGTGCGGCGCGTAAGATCTCAACCGGTGATCCGCGTGGTGCGATTACCGATTGTCAGAAGGGCTTGAATGGCGGACATATTGCCTGTCATCGAATTTTAGGTCTGGCCTACTCGCAGATCAACGATACGAGCAAGGCGTGCGGACACTTTAGCCGGTTTTTGCGCACACAACCCAGCGATCGCAGCAATATTATGGCGCAGATGGAAAAGCTGGGCTGTGAGTAAGGAGCTGTTGGTCTTGCTATGAAGTTTTGAAAAAATATTGAATCGGACGCCGCACGTTGGGCGTCCGATTTGTTTTTCTTGCTTGTATCCGCGTTTTGATCCGCGCTAAATTTTGAAAAAGAAGGCGGTGGAATGCAGTCACAGTGTAATCGGTTTTTGTAGCGTATGTGATTCGCAGGTGTAGACACATGGGTACAAAAACTTTTTGAACGGAGAAGGATCATCGGAAAAAACGTTCACGGCGACGTGGCCGGCTTAAAGCCAAGCCAGCGTAAGAATCTTGAGAAGTTGTTTAAACGACGAATCAATTCGTTTGAAGCGATCAATCAGGAGTTTGCAACGCAGCTCACGTTCTTATCGCAGGAAATCAATCGTGTGGTCGCGGTCCTGGTCGATCGTAGTGGCCATGTGGTCGAGGTCATGGTTGGCGATAACGATCGGGTGTATTTGCCGGATATCGGTCGTGAGCGCGCGGGATCGAGTCGTTTTCGTGGAATTCGGCTGATTCGCACGAGTTTGGCGAGTAAAACCAGCAAGGCGCAGGTTGAGTTGACGAGTGATGACTTGACGGACTTGTCGCGCTTGAAGCTCGATCTGGTGATGACGATTGGGGTCAGCGGCGCGGGTTATCCGGGGACGGTGGCCTTTGCCAGTCTGGTTCCTGATAATCCGGATCAGAAGCTGTGGCAGATAACAACGGCGGTGAATCCGGCGTCGGTTGATCTGAATTTCTCGCATTTTATTGCCGAGTTGGAAGGCGAGTTTCAGAAGAAAACTGCGCGTGTGCAGGAGACGGGTGATCAGGCGGCGATACTGGTTTTGGCGTCGACGCCGGGCGGTCGTAGCGTTGCGATTGAGCTTGAGGAAATGCACGAGTTGTGTCGAACGGCGGGTGTTTCGATCGTGGATACGGTCGTGCAAAACCGGCCGGAATTGCATCCGCGTTATGCGATTGGCAAGGGAAAGCTCGAGGAACTGACGTTGCGTGCGTTGCAGCTCGATACGGAGTTGATTGTTTTCGGGCAAGATCTGACGCCCGGTCAGTTGCGCGGCATCACGGAAATGACCGAGTTAAAGGTATTGGATCGAACGCAGTTGATTTTGGATATTTTTGCGCAGCGGGCGAGTTCGAGCGATGGGAAAATGCAGGTAGAGCTTGCGCAGCTCAAGTATAATCTGCCGCGTTTGCACGATAAAAACACGGGGATGAGTCGTCTGACGGGAGGAATTGGCGGGCGTGGTCCGGGTGAAACGAAGCTGGAGATCAATCGTCGGCGTGCGCGTGATCGGATTCGGATGTTGGAGGTTCAGATCGAGAATCTGGGCAAACAGCGTGGTGTGCGGCGTGCGCGGCGAATCCAGAATGAGCTGCCGCTGGTCGGGATCGTGGGTTATACGAACGCCGGGAAATCGACGTTGTTGAATACGCTGACGCACTCAAAAGTGTTGAGTGAAGATCGCTTGTTTGCGACCTTGCAGCCAACGTCCAGGCGGCTGCGGTTTCCGGATGAGCGCGAGATTATTTTTACGGACACGGTCGGGTTTATTCATGATCTGCCGGCGGATCTTGTTGCGGCGTTCAAGGCTACGTTGGAGGAGCTGGACGAGGCCGATTTGTTGTTGCACGTGGTCGATGTTGCCGATGATGATTTCGAAGCGAAAATCGAGGCAGTGAACCGGATTCTGGGCGAAATCGGCCTGAGTGATAAGGAACAACTGCTGGTTTTTAATAAAATGGATGCGTTGCCGGAAGGCGAAGCGCTGGCGATTGCGCGTCAGTTCGGTGCGGTGTCGATCAGTGCGCTGGATAGTGCAACGACGCGTCCGCTGGTGGAGCATCTGGAGCAGCGACTGTTTCGTCGAGCACAGGCTGCGCGGGCGGCGCATGTGGATTTGTCGTGAAAACCGAGCGCAAAACGAAAGCGACGTATTGAAACGGGTTATTTTTTGGTTTCCGGTTTCAGGTACGCTTTTCCGTCCTTGATGACGACCTGGAAGTCGACGTCGCGTGCGCCGTGGGATTGTCGCAGGCGGTCGCGTTGCTGTTCCATGGAGCGTTGGACGGACTCGAAGGTGAGGTTCGCGGTGGGTTCGTTGCAGCGTTGTTTGGCTTCGACGAGTTTGTTGTAGACGTCACGCGCTTCGTCCCTGGCGGACGGTTGTGTGGGTTGCGCAGGTGGTGTTCGCCGTTGAATAACGCGCTGTGGGCCGGTGGCTGTTACGGAAGCGGGGGTTGGCGTCGGATGGCCGGCGGATCGCTGCACGACGCGCGGTTGGGGCGTTTGGGCGGGTGGTGCGGTGGCCTGTTGTTCTTCGAGACGTTCTTTCATCTGGCGCAATTTGCGCAGTTTGTCGTAGTCGGCGCCGCCGGTCGGCATGCCGGGGACTTCGCTTGATGCGATGCGGGTTGCCGGTTGTTCTTCGCGACTAAATCCGGTGGGCGCAGGTGCATTGCCGGTGGCCGGTCGGCGTTCTTCGAGACGTCGACGCATGGCATCGAGTTTTGATTGTCGCTCGGCGGCTTCGGTGTTTTCGGGCGTGGTGAAACCGCCGGGTGCAATGGTCGTGGGGGCTTGTTGGCTGCGGTCAAAACCACCGGGTGCAATGGTCGTGGGGGCTTGTTGGCTGCGGTCAAAACCACCGGGTGCGATGGTGGTCGGGCCTTCGTTCTGTCGATCGAACGGACCAGGGGTGCGGGTCGTGGGCGCTTGTTGGTCGCGGCTAAACGCGGATGGTGAAATTGTGGTCGGGCCGGTGTCGCGATCAAAGAGTGTGTCGAGTGCGTCGGCAAATTCGTTTTGGAAGCTGCTCAAAAACTCGTCTTCGTCAAAATTCGCGTCCATATCGAGTTCATAGACATCGTCTTTGGGCTCGTCGTCGCGTTCGGTTTGACGGGCGCGGCGTTGCTCGTTTCGTCGTGCTTTTTGCACGTCGCGCTTGAAGGTTCCCTCTTCGATCTGGCGTTGGATACGATTCCAGTACGTGCTGTAGGTCGAAAGTTTTTGGGAACAGGTGTTTAAACGAAATTTCTGGGCCGTGTTGCGGATAAAGGAATTCTCGAGCATGCGCAGGATACGCACGACGTCTTTTCGCAAAAACTCAGGTGGTGTGCGGTCGATACCGGAGAAATAGCGTTCGTAAGAGACTTTGAGGCGATCAAGTTTGGCCTCTAATTCGCTGAGAACGGCGTCAATTTCTGCGTTCGATGCATTTTCAAGTCGTGAGTTTCGTGACATGGAGGATACCCTTCCGTCTGGCCGGCGTTCTCTGGTAAGAGCTGTGCAGCGTGAGTACAAATGCTCAGCGCAGGGCTATTTAGCATCTCTATCATCATTACTGCGAAATATAACAGTTAAGCAAGGTCATTAGGTAGCTGTATGAATCGATGTGTTACTTCGAGAATCGTGTGGTTTTTTGCGTTCTTGCTGGTTTTGGTCAGTGTTGAAATTGGGTGCAAATCAGGGGCGGAGAATACGGCATCGCCAAAACAGGCTGATGCGCAAAATGAGAACCCACAACTTGTAGAAGCTGATCATGATAAAGGTGAGACATCTTCAAAAGGCGTCGCGCGTATTATTGCAAGTAAAACGCTTCCTGACAAACCTTTACGTGTAGTTTCGATGGCGCCAAACGTTACGGAGATCCTTTTTGCGCTGGGAATGGGTGAAAAGCTGGTGGGCGTGACGCGTTATTGCGACTTTCCGGCCGAAGCGCTGGAGAAACCGAAGATTGGTGGCATGCTCGATCCGGATTTTGAGGCGATTGTGGCGGCGCGTCCTGATCTGGTGATGGGCGTGTTGGGCGGCGCGGACAGCAAGATTGGTGAGCGCCTGGATTCTGTGAACATTCCGTATTTCTTTGTGCAGATGGATACCGTCGAGCAAACGTATGAGGGGTTGGTGAATATCGGGCGCGTGGCGGGCGATGCTGCGGCGGGTCAGGCGGCGTCGGATAAATTGAAAGGCCAGCTTGCGGAATTGAGTGCGACGTTGAAGGCCGGGCGCGCGGGTAGTGAGCCGAAAAGTGTGCTGATGGTTTTTGATCATGAACCGGTGGTGACGGCCGGGCCGGGAACTTTTAGTTATGAGTTGATCGAGATGGCCGGTTTTAAGAATGCAACGGCCGCCATTGATAATCCGTATCCTGTGCTGGATATCGAAAAGGTAATCGAGCTGAATCCGGATATTGTGATCGATTCGAAAATTGGTGAGAAAAACGCGGTTGCCGGGGAGTTCTGGGGACAGTATCCGACGCTCAAGGCGGTCAAATCGGGCGCAGTGAACCCGTTTTCAGAACCGGCGCTGTTGCGTCCGGGGCCGCGTCTTTTTGAGGCGCTTGAAATCATCGGTTCGGTGGACGGTCCGGCTGTTGTGCAGCCATAATTTTTAGAAGTAGTGAAGTCTTTGCGAAAACCACTTCGATTATCGGGTTTGATTCTGGCGCTGGTGGTGGCGCTGGTATTGTGGCTGTTGGTTGCGACCGCAGCACTTTTATATGGAAGTTCGTCGATCGGGCCGCTGGATTTGCTGGCCGGTGTGACGGGCGGCGGACTGGATGAAACGCAGCGCGCGGTGCTTTTGCACGCCAGGCTTCCGCGGGTTGTGTTTGCGGGAATCGTGGGCGCGGCGCTTGCGGTAGCGGGTGCGGTTTACCAGGCGGTTTTGAGAAATCCGTTGGCAGATCCGTATATTCTGGGGATTTCGGGTGGTGCGGCGCTGGGTGGAACGCTGTTGTTGACGTTTGGGGCGTTTACGCTGGGCGGTGCGGCTGCAGGTGTTGTTATCGGCGTGCCGGCGGCGGCGTTTGTGGGGGCGATGGGTGCGCTGGCGATTATTTTTATGGTTGAGGGTTGGGCGCCTCCGGGCAAAGCGGGCACGTATGTTTTGTTGCTGACCGGTGTGATCGTGAACGCGTTTTCGGCGTCGGTCATCATGTTTTTAAAAAGCATTGTTTCGGCGCAAAAAGCCCAGGAATTGTTGTTTTATTTGATGGGCGCGTTGGCAGTCGAGGGGACGAGCACGGGCGTGATGGTGGGTGTGGTCGGCGTGATTTCGGCGTGTATTCTGAGCCTTATCTGGTTTGCGCGCGATTTGAATATCATGACGTTGGGTGATGATGAGGCCGCGTCGCTGGGAGTGGATGCGGGGCGCACGCGTAAAGTTACGGTGATTCTGGCAAGCATCGCGGTGGCGGTGGCGGTGGCTTATTCGGGGATCATCGGGTTTGTGGGGTTGGTTGTGCCGCACGGGATCCGGTTGATTGTGGGCTCAGATCATCGTGTTTTGTTGCCGGCCTGTGCGCTGGGTGGCGCGGCGTTTTTGACGGCGGCAGATCTGATTGCGCGCTCGGCGTTCGGGTTGTTTTCGACGACGTTGCCGGTGGGGTCGAGCACGTCGAGGGTGGGTGCGCCGTTGTTTATGTACTTTTTGTGGCGTTCTCTAAAATTTCGCGGAGGTGTGTTGTT
>JBEBSM010000108.1:0-10504 GCA_040394315.1 Lujinxingia vulgaris | reverse complement strand
ATGACCATTGCTGAGCTTTATTCACAACTACGCTTAACCCAGCATACTCGACAAGATCAGCCACCCAGTTCGGTGATTTGATGCAACATTTCTTTGCGAATACTATCTGCAATCGGCTTATCAGCAGTCTCACGAATGAAGCTTTTGAATGCATCCAGAGCCTGGCGAGATTGTCCAAGTTCTTTGTATAAATAGCCCATCGTTCGATAAATATCCGGATTCGAATACCCGTAACGAATCGCAAGCTGCAAATGGCGTGCGCCGTCGCTACGCTGCCCTTCATGAATATACGACATCCCCAGACGGTATTGCCCATCCGAATTGTCGGCATTCTTAGCCAGCGCTTCACTGAAATGCTTGATCGCTGACTTATAGTTCTGTTCCTGATAGTCCGATTCGCCCATTGCCAGACGTGCTTCGATCGATTGTGGCGCAAGCTCAAGTGCTGTTACGACATCACGTTTACCTTCACGTGTATAACCCAGTTTGGAGAGTATTCGGCCCCGACGGATATAAATCGTCGGATTCTTCGCGCCGTAATCCGGATCGACCGCCGTCGCTTTACGATAACTCTCAAGAGCCTGCGTCAGATTCTCTTCTTCTTCAAAGGTTCGTCCCATATAGAAATGAAACTCTCCATCATTGGGCTGATAATCCAACACATGACGGAAAATTCGCTTCGCATTGGCATAATCTCCATCCTCAAACGAAGTCCGCCCCACATAGAAATACGCTTCATGAAAACGTGGATTGAGCTCGTAAGCTTTGTTGAAATCTTCACGAGCCGTATCATAATTCCCGCGGTCAAAATAAATTCGTCCACGGATGAATACATAGGATTCATCGCCCGGAAATTGTTCAATAACCGTATTGATTTCTTCAATCGCCTGATCAAATCGACCGGCCTGACGATACGCATCCGCCAGATAGGCTGACAGCTTTACGTCCGTAATCCCTTCCTTACGAGCGCGTTCCAACAGCGACAAAGCACGCTGTTCATTACCATCCTGCAACAATACTTGAGCCAGTGACAGGCGAGCTTGCCAGAAGTTAGGATCAATACGAAGGGCTTCTTCGTTCCAGGCCTTGGAAAGACCGGCACGATTGGTCAGATAATAATACTCTGCCACCTGATGAGCGACCGGGGCGTCCAGCAAATCACTGCGCTCAACCAGCTTTTTGATGTGCTCCTCGCCGCGCTGAACATCTTTGTCGATACGCCACGCAAGTTGTGCCAACGCCGCATGAGCCGAAAGCAATCGCGGGTCAATCTCAACCGCGCGCTCAAATGCTTTGCGCGCATCGTAAAACGTTCCTCGAAGCTGATTGAGCTGCCCAAGATAAAATGGGAATCGAGCATCCTCCGGAAAATCGTTCTGGCCCTTCTCGAGTTGAGAAATCGCTTCCTGCCACTGCTCAAGACCCATGTAAGAACGAACGATCCCGAGCATTACCTCCGGATCTTGCTGCCCCAACGTCTGATCGGTTGTAAAAAAGTTCAGCGCTTCTTTATACATCTTCGCGCGCTCGTACTCTTCGGCCAACGCGCGCAGCGTATCCGTTCGCGCCGTATCGATCTTGAGCGCTTCGGTAAACATCGCGATCGCTTCTTCACTTCTCAGACGCGCCTGATGAACCATGCCCATAAAATGATGTGCTTCACCACGTTCCGTATTCGAAGCCGAACCCGAAAGCTCGCCGATTAACTTCTGTAAATGCTCGGTCGCGTTATTCAGATCGCCTCGATCATAGTAACGCCGCCCGACGGAAAGCCGCGAAGCAACATGCGTCGGATCTGCGTTGATCGCACGCTCATACATCTCCACAGCTGCATCCGGCGAATCGTTCACAGTCTCCAGGCGAGCTTGCCAGTACAAGGGGGCAGCGCGCTTGGGATCCAGTGCCGCAGCAGCGCGCAGCGCAGTTTGAGCACGCGCCACAAACGATGCGCTCTGTGCGTTTTTAGCCGGTGTTTCCGCCGTGTTATCTGCGCCGTCTGCGCCGTCAACGACCGCAACCGCCTCAGCACTATCTTCCTTCTGGTCGTCTTTTACTTCTTCCTCAACGACAACCTTCTTTTCGTTCTTTGGAGACTCTGCACCCGTATTTTCCAGCGCTCGAACTTCGCCGATCCCAATCAACAATTGCGCGAAATAAGTGAGTTCTTCATCGCTAGAACCAATAAGCGGCTCCAAGTAAACACGCGCTGCCTCTACATTTCCCGAGCGCGCTTCCATCGCCGCCAACCCGAGCGCAACATGTGGCTCGTCTTTGCTAGCCAGTAATTCCTGCACACGCGCTTCGGCCTGGGCAGCCAGTGCTTCATCCGGATAACGGATAAGCGACAACGCCTCGATCGTAAGCAATTTGCCCGCATTCTCAGGACTGAGTTTCATGCCCGCAGCACTGTCCATTACTTGCTGGTAATCCGTGAAATTATCTGGCTTCGCAGCATCCAATGCCACGCTCCCTTCACGAACCGTTTTAACGACCACCGGTGCGGCGGATTGCTCGCCGCCCGAAAACGCGTTGAACGCCGCAAAACCCGCGCCGCCCAACACCAGTACGGCAACAACAGGCAGCCCAATTTTGGCCACCAGCCCACGCTTTTTACCTTGCGATTCTTCGGGTTCAGCACTCGCGACTGCTTTTCCACTATCTGCGCGAGGACCGGTCGATGCGGGCCGAAACGGATCTCCCGCCCCAATCGATGGACCGGTTGATGCCGGCCGAAATGGATCACTGGCCGGAATTGCCGGCGACGAATGCCCTGTCGAACCTGCCAGTCCGACCGAAGCTCCAATGCCCTGGCCAGCTGCAGACGGAGCGGAATTCCCCAGTAGATCGTCTTCCCAATTGTCCGAAGTGCCACCCATCGACGATGATTGAGGGGATGAAAATGCATCATTTCCTACGAGTTCGTCGTCCCAAGAATCCGACGACGCATGCGCAGGACTTTCATCAAGAAACGAAAACCCGCCGTCTCCGCTCAAAAAGTCATCGCCATCATCGACGCGATTGGATTCAAACAAATCGTCGGCTGCGCCCGCTCCATCTCCAAACGAATGATTCACCGGAGCGCCAAACAAATCGTCGCTGTCTTCGTCCATCCCAAGTGGTATGGCGAACAAATCGTCGCTTTCGTTTCTGAGTCCGGAAACGTCACCAAAGGATCCATCCCCATTTGCCGTAGATGCAGCCTGCAAAGACGATGCTCCCACCTGCGATCCACGACGTGGCTGCGGTGCACCGAATAAGTCGTCGCTTTCTTCCTCCAGGCCCGGCGCCGCAAACAAGTCACTGGCTTTATCGTTTAATGAAAAATCACCAAACAGATCCTCATCATCATCTTGCCCAACGGACGGAACGCTAAAAAGATCGTCGCTGTCTTCTGAAAGCTTAGGCGCAGAGAACAAATCGCCCGTTAGTTCTAACTTCGGCGCGCTGAACAAATCGTCGGCCGGATCCATATCAAAATTGAACAGCTCGTCTATTTTCTGATTGCTCGGCATGGACTTCGTTGAAACCGACACCGTGGCGGATGCCGCTTCCGAAAGTGCATCATAGTCGAAATCATCATCGACATTCATCGCAATCGTCGGCCCCGGCAAATCAACATTACGCGGACGCGGCAGATCAAGTCGACCACTCGACGCATCGCGTGGACGCGGCAAATTCCCACCTTTCAAAACAGGCAGTTCACCGCTACGTGAAACCGGAAGCGCCGTACCGCGAATCCCCGGCAATTCGATGTTTCCAGGTCGCGGAACCGGAAGATCCGCATCACGACGAGGCGTCGGAAGATCTTGACCAAGTCCTCGCGGCACCGGCAATTCCGCATCACGACGAGGCGTCGGAAGATCCTGACCAGCTCCGCGAGGCATCGGCAAATCGACACTTCGCGTACGTGGCAGATTTTCTGGTTCATCCGAATCGTTTCCGTCAAACGGTCCCAAAAAATCAAGCCCGCTCAACGGTCCGCCCGAACCATCGCGACTGGCAAGACCAATATGCGTGCTGGCGTTTACGATCACAGCAAACGCCGCAACTTCATTCAAGGCCTGCCAATTTACCTTATCAGTCGATACCTGAGCATCCGATCCAAGCTTGTTGCTCTTAAGCATCATCTTTATGGCGTTTTGATCGAAGGGGCCGAATATTTTTCCGGTAGGACGTTTAACGTAGTAGCGTTCCATCATGCCTTTTCGCCGTTCGAGCAGAGTACCAAAAAATGGTCACCACAATGATAATGTTATTAGAAATCCTCACGCCGAACTCTATCTACCAAAGCGCGTGTTGGCAAGATATTGCCCTGCCGACACGCCCCTGGCATTCAAGAGTTCTTGCGATTAGATGTCACCATCGAAGTCGATTCCAACTTCTTTAAACACGTCTTTGAGCTGCTCAAGTCCCTGCGTTGGGACCGAAAAACTACGATCTCCAAGACGTTCCATTCCCAGTTCTGCACATTGCGGAACCGTAGCAAAACGATCCGCCACGGCTTTGCTTTCCAACACAATCACCGACACTTCGCTGATGATTTTCGCACGCGCAGGCTGCTCCAACAAACTTTGCAACTTTAACGCCTGTGCAGCAGGTACGCCGCCCTCAACGCGCTGGTCGAGAAAAGCAAGAGCTGCATCGAGCGAATCAACCGGCCAGCGCTGACGAATCTTTGCAATATCCAGCGTAAAATACCGTCCGGCTCGACTACAACCCGCTGGCACATCTTCGAGTTCTTTACCAAGACGCATCAGCTCGCTGATCGTGATAAAATCACACGCAGTCGCATCCACCTGCACCAACAACGCTTCCACAAACGAAATACACGGCGGCAGCATCCCCAGGTAATCGACAATCATCGCGTTTTCACGCTCGATCAGCCGGGCAAGTAGATCTTCACGCTCCGTCATGACGAATACGGTCGTTGGCCCGATCCGAATCACCTGACCGTCACCACCCAAATCGTGCTCAAACTGATCGGTCACCAACTCCAGCCTGTCCGGATCGCGATGGCGCAAGATCAAACCAGATGCAAAAAACTGCAACTGACGATGAACCCGCTCCCAGTCATCAAGCTGAAACGTCACCGAATCCGGCACCGGCGTATGACTCAAACTCGCCAATCGATCATGAACCGCTTTCGCGCTCTCGCCTTGAGAAAAACCGCGCTGTACCGATTCCGCCGTCAGGCGAAATGTTGCCATCCGATCCGACAAACCGATCCGAACACCAACCCGATACAGAAAATAAATCACATCGAGCGGCGCAGCATCGAGAAACACCATAATCTCGAAATTCGGCTGAACAATCATGCAACCAGCAGCGCTATCTTTCGACGCCTCCGATTCACCTGCCGTTCCCGGAGGATTCGCAAGTCCCAACGCCTGACGACCGCGCGGATGAAAACGCGCAAGTTCAATCTGATCGTCACTCTCACCGAGCTGCAAAAAGCCCATCCACACCAGCGCACGACGAAGCACGGTCTGAATATAATCCTCAGGCCCAATTTCCTCGTTCGAACGAGCCAGAACACGCGTCAGATAACTGCGATCCAGGCTTGCGCACAGATCAACCAGCGCATCCAGCGGTGTCCAACCCTCGAGACGTGCACGTTTCAGCACAGAAAACACGTAGCCGCGTGCACCAATCAATGGCTCACCGGTCGCATCAAACTGCGAAAACTGTTCACCACTTGGCTGCCGCGCACGGTTTTTTGCAAGTGCTAAGCTCTTGATTTCACTCCAATACTTCACATTCTGAATCGCCAGCAACAATTGACGATCCCGCCGCAGCTCATCACTTGTGAAGTACTTTTCGGTCGTTGCAGCCACCGCAACCAGATGATCTTCGTCCAGCTCAACCAGTCCGAGTTCAACCGATAAAGCGAGCAAAAACGTCAGATAATCAAGCTGCAACGGATCATTTAAATCGGGTTGATCGGTAGCCAGACCCAGTTGGCCAGGCAAAATAATGCCAGCCGCCGCGCGCGCCAGACTACGGCGGTTAGGCGTGCCAGACTTATTCAATCGCAACGCTTCACGCGACAATGCGCTGGTTAAATGCAACAAATTCAACTCGAGCGATTCGATGCTCGAGGTCGCAGTCTCGCGGATCGTGCCCGAAAATGTTCCGAGCGCTTCCGGCCCGGCATCATCAGAAAATCCCGAAAAACGCTCAAAAACCGCTTCACCAACGGCGAGTTCGTGCTGCAAAAAGTTCTCATGATCGAGCAGCTTTTCGATGTCGAATTCGCTCTCACCGGGCGATGGCAACGGAACCAAAAGTCCGCGCTCCACCAACTTACGCAGTGAGTCTGCCGTTTCGCCAAAACCGCGCAAAAGCAGTTCACGTCGCAAACTTTCGCCACGAAGACGTCCGCCACTTGCCACAACATGGCCAAGCGCAATTTGCTGCAAAGACGTCACGCTATCTAGCAACCCTTCAAGATATTCACGGTCCGCCAAAATCTCTCCAAGTTGGCCGGCCGTCACATGATCCGGATCAAGTCCCCACGTTTCCGCTAGAAAACGTTTGGACGCCGTATCATATCCTCGCTCAAAAAGTGCTTCAATCTCACGCAAATCCAACGGCGCGGGCTGACCGCGATGACGTTCTGGGCGAGTTATTCTCATTGTGCTTGCTCCTCATCGTCGTCTTCTTCTTCAAGCAGCTCCGACGACTCTTCCAGAGTTCCTACGATTTTCGGATAAATTCCACGCTCTTCAAGTGCACGACGCACAATCTCAATCTCATGTGCGGGCATCGCCAGCGCACGATCTCCCAGACGCTGCATATGCAATTTGGAGAGACTGGCAGTATCTAAGGCGCGAAGAGTTTCCTCCAAAACTGCCGAACTTTCGCACATCACCAGCGCTACCCCGCGGTGAATTACCAGGGAAGACTTCAACGACACGAGTTGTCCTTTTTCTGCAGGTGGGAAAAGTTATCGCCTGGCAACATGGCGTTCATACAAGTTAAACCTGTCGATTCGTCCACACAACACAAGCGGGTTAGAAAACATAAGAGGCCGGCCCCGACACTGTCAACCCACACCATTACTTCAATACCTGTAACCGGGTTGACACTCGACGAGGCGGGGCGCTAGTTTCAGCCCCAAGAATCGCTTCTCGCGCTACTATAACACCCTTGTTTGCCAGGCTCCACCTTTATCTATATCATAAATTACCGAATATAACTCTACCGAACTATATTATTCGAAGGTCATACGTTGCGTATAGACAACTCCACACCCGACGTTCAACTTTTCGAAGTCGGACCGCGCGACGGGTTACAAAACGAATCGAGGGTTTTCAGCGTCGAGGAAAAAGTTAATCTGGTCAACAGGCTCGTCCAGGCCGGCGCAAAAGACATCGAGATCGGTAGCTTCGTGCATCCGACCTGGATTCCGCAAATGGCCAACACCGACGAGCTCGCCCGAAAGCTCACGCAAAACGCGCCAGAATCCGACGTCCGTTACTGGGCACTCGTTCCAAATCTCAAAGGTTTAGAGCGCGCCATGGCCGCCGGCATTCGCCATATTGCCGTGATTTTGTCGTCGACCGAAGCCCACAGCCAGAGCAATCTTAACCGATCGTTGGCCGAAGGACTCGCAAGCGTAAAAATCACCTGCAAGCACGCACTGGCCGAAGGCATGCAGGTTCGCGCCTACATTTCCACCGTTTTCGGATGTCCTTTTGAAGGCGACGTTGATTTTCAATACGTATTAGACAGCTGCGCCCAACTCCTTGATTTTGGCGCTTTTCAGGTTTCTCTAGGAGACACCATTGGCGTTGGCAAACCCTACCAGGTTCGTGAAGGGTGTCGCCAGGCAATCGAAAGATTTGGCTCCGACGCGATCGCCCTGCACCTCCACGACACCGAAGGCCTGGCAATCGCCAACTCACTGGTCGCTTTCGAGGCAGGAGTCCGCAACTTCGACAGCGCGATTGGCGGCATGGGAGGATGTCCCTACGCTCCAGGCGCCGCCGGCAACGTCTGCACCGAAGATCTCATAAATCTCTTCCATTCCATTGGCCAATCCACCGGCTGGGATCTTGACCAGGCATGTGAAACTTCCAGCTGGTTGCACCAGACAACCGGCATCACCACCCGCTCACGCTACTACGCCGCATGGCTTGCAGCCCAGAGCATTAAGCAGGCATCGAACACACTATGAAACAATTTAAACAGCACATGGACGACCTTCGAGACCGCCATCTTGATGATATTTTGGCATGCATCGAAGACGCCATCGTGCGCGAATCACCCGCCGGCTCCTCGCTGGTTCCCATGTGTAATTACCACTTTTCAACCGGCGGAAAACGTCTTCGCGCCATGTTTCCACTCCTCATCGCGGATGCACTCGAAGTCGACCCCAAACGTCTCGTCCCGTTTGCCGCCGCCTGCGAAATGATCCACAACGCAACCCTCGTGCATGACGATCTCCAGGATGGCGATCGCATGCGTCGCGACCAGGAAACCATCTGGGTTCGCTACGGATCTGCGCGCGCCATCAACCTTGGCGACGCAATGCTCTACTGGGCAATTTTACTCGTCGACAAACTCGATCATTCCGCCGAACATCGCCTGATCTGTACCCGACGAATCGCACGCGACATCATTCGCGTTGTCGACGGTCAGGAACGCGAATTTCTCTTAAAAGAAATGCAACCGCCCTCGATCAAGCAATACTTCACCATGGTGGAAGGCAAAACGAGCGGACTTTTTGCATTACCAGCCGCCGGAGCCGCAGAACTATGCGACGCGCCAGCCGATCTCATCGAAGCCATTGAGCGCGCAACCGTCGATTTAGGCGTAATTTTTCAAATTCAGGACGATATTCTCGATCTCTACGGCGAAAAAGGCCGCGGCGAGCGCGGATCTGACTTGAAGGAAGGCAAGATTTCGGCGCTTGTGGTGCATTTTCTACAAAACGCACCGCCCCAGGATGCGCTCTGGATGCGCCAGCTCCTGGAAGCTCCCCGTGAACAGGTCGACATGCCGGCAATTGAACGCGCTACTGCTCTTTTCGCAGAACATGGTTCGCTAGAATTTGCACTCGACGAAATCGCCAGACGCATGCAATCGGCAACACAATCGGCCACACTCGCTGCACATCCGCGTATCGCATCGCTACTTCATAAGATGGCGCAACTTTTCATTGAACCGATCGAACAGGTATATACCCGCTGAGGCAATATCCTGTCCCGAACGATAAGGTTACCGTTTATGAGTCTTCCACCTGATTCATCACAGCCAAAATCGCCAGCCGATACATCAAGCACAACTTCTCAGTCTGGCTGCCCTTTTGCTCGCCCACAAAAACCGGCCGAAGGTCAGCTCACTTACAACTCCTATTTGCGCATTCCCGAGCTGCTGAAACTCCAGCAATTTGAATCCAGCCCGCCGGCCCACGACGAATTGCTATTTATTACAATTCATCAGGCCTACGAACTCTGGTTCAAACAGATCTTATTTGAACTCGATCAGGTCCAGACACTGATGGACCAGGACGACGTTTACGGCGCATCCCACCTCATCGCCCGCGTACTTGCGATCGAAAAACTACTCGTCAGCCAGATCCATATTCTCGAAACCATGACACCGCGTGATTTTCTGCGCTTCCGCGAAGCCCTCAATCCCGCCAGCGGCTTTCAATCGATCCAGTTTCGTGAACTCGAGTTTTTGACCGGAATTAAAGATCCCACCGTCATGGTGCACATCGAACTGACAGGCGACGATCGCGAGCGCCTGGAAGCACGTCTGGAAAAACCTAGTCTGCGAACATCGCTTTTCGAGCTACTTCGCCGACGTGGATTTGACGTCGCAATACCAGGCGAAGATGACACGCCCCTTGAGCCCGAGGCACGCGAGCACACCATGCAAGAGCTGCTGAAACTTTACAGCGAACCCGAACGCCATTTCCATCTCTACCGCCTGGCCGAAGCATTTGTTGAACACGACCAGAACCTTTTGCTCTGGCGATTTCACCACGTCCGCGTTGTAGAACGTCTAATCGGCACAAAAACCGGCACCGGCGGCTCGTCGGGCGTACAATATTTATCATCAACACTCAGCAAACGCGCTTATCCCCTGCTATGGGAAGTGCGCGGCCTGCTCACCGATGACGCAGTTTATACATCGCATTTAACGAACACCTGATAAACCAAATATTTTTCATAACGAATTTTACATTTGCTCAAGCTGGCAGGTCATGCGAGATTGCGCGCGCTATTGTTGATGATATTTGTATAATTTCGGAGAAGTACCCATGAAGTGGTTAAAAAACAACACAATCCTGTCGATTTGCTCACTCGCAGCACTCGTTAGTTTCGCCCCTGCGGCGTATGCAGAAGATACCGCAGAACAACCCCAACAAGCAGAAGACGCAAGCGTTCAGCCGATCGCCGAAACTACGGACTCAGCTCGCGTTCAGGAGCTGGTCGAAAAGCGCAACGAAAAAAGCGAACACGGCTCAACCGAATGGAAGCCTTCCTACGGC
>JBEBSM010000107.1:0-10506 GCA_040394315.1 Lujinxingia vulgaris | reverse complement strand
TCTGTCGCGGGGGATCGATTCAAAACAATGTCAGACGTGAGAATGCCGGCATGCGGAAATCTTTTTCCTCTACCTCCGGACGATGGAATCGAGGGTAAGCTGACCGGCACAAACTCCAGGTCGTATTCGTCTTCGCCAACATAATTTGGGTCGAATTTTGCCTGTTCGAATACGCCATAGTTTTTGGCCGAGTAAGGATTGACCATGATGTAGTCAGCGGTCAGAAACTCGGTACTTGGGCGGTCGTTCTTTACGATATTTGCAATGATTTCAAGCGGTTCACGCGCCAGGCCGTTCCTTACCTGGGTTCGAACTTTGTGTAAATCGGTACCTGATAGGCCGAGGTTGTCCCACCATTCGGCTGTCGGGTAGTGCTCTTTGTGCAGCAGGTTTTCGGGCGTATCGTTTAGATAAAAGTCTGTTAACAAAACATCATTAAAACCATTTTTGAGGCGTTCGAAAAATAGCTTTTCTGTCAGGAGCTGGTCCAATAGTTTGTCGAGGGCGGGTTCACCGCCTCGGATCAGCGCGTCTACTTCTTGTTGTCTGGGTAGTCGACCGGCAAGGCCAATTGCAGCTTTGCGGAAGAGGTCGGTCGGCGTGTGGGGAACTAGATCGTGGAAAATATCTTCGGGTTTCGAGTTGTGTTCGCAGTCATCTGGCTTTTCGATTCGTTCAACAAATTCTTTTAGAATCATGAATTCGTGTGAATCCGGTTCAACGGCTTGCTGACCACCGTGGTAGATCGTTCCGGTTGCTTTGAGAAGAATATGGGACTGATTGTCGTGCTCTGGATGACGTTGGGCTGCAACGTTTTTCATTGCAGCGAAGTTGTGTTGAAGCTGATCACCAAATCCAAGTTCTCGGTTGAGGACAAATCCGCTTTGTGACGCAAATCCATTCGTGTGATGGCAGGAGGAACAGATTGGTTGTGCGACCTGGGCCCAGACGCGGCGCATGAAGAACTGTTCGGTAGATGTGCATGTCTTAAGTTCATCGACTTTGGGCGGCTGATTTTCTGAGGCTTCGGGCGGCGAGGCGGTGTAGGTTTTTTGGTTGGTAGTAAGTGTTCCCAATTGTGTCGACATATCGGATGGACCAACATTTTTGCATCCAGCAAGCAACACGATGGAAAGCAGGCTGTATATCCAGGTTCTATGCATTCGGGCCGCCAGAAGTGTCTAAAGTATAATTCTTTGACAACAAGCTAACCTCCCGACGAATGATTGCCGCTAAAAAGTGGGGTTTTCTGTGCGTGCTATCTTAAAATGTTGTTAGAGGTGGCTCGGGTGAAGAAGGAATGGCTTAAAAACGAAAAGCAGCCAACCCCGGTTTGAGCGGGATTGGCTGCTTTATTATTGTAGAGCGAGCCGTACAGGCCGAAGTGTGGGTGAAGAGTTAGCTAAACAGGTTTAAATCCTCTCCGGGTAGCTCAAACGCCTTTGACAGGTCGTGATCGATGATGCCTGCGTGTCGGCGAAGGGCACGATGAATGTGCTCGGGGCGAAAAACAATGCCGTCGTTGTCCAGGGCGAGTGTATCGGGGTTGATTTTGTAGGGCATCTGGCCGTCGTCGCTTCCACCGATGACGCGATTTCCCTTGATGTTGGTGCCCAAAATCATAGTGCTGGTGATGGGCCAGTGGTCTTTTCCGTTTCCACCGTTGTATTGCGGTGTGCGTCCAAAGTCGGATGCAGCAACGACGACGATTTTCTCGCGGATCCCCAGTGCCTCCGCGCGCTCCATTACGTAATCAATGCCTTCGAGCACGGTTGCGATGCGTGGAAGTTGCCCGTCGTCATTGCCAGCGTGGGTGTCGAATCCGGTGATCGCCATATTTACACTCACACACAAACCGGCTTTGAACGCTGCGATGGCGACGGCTGCCTGTGTTTTGAGTGGATTGTCAGTCGGCAACTCGGCGGGAAGATGTTGTGTGATTCGGTTTAACTCGCTACTTCCCAGTTGCGCGGTAAACAACGTCGCCATGGCCTGACGTATGCGGGGAAGGTGATGCTTGTGATGTTCGCGTTCATGGCGTTCTTGCAGCGCGCGTTGGATTCGCGCATGGGATTTCTGGCTATGATAGGGCTTATTGGAATTGCCGTCCTGCGCATTTGAGTTGGCAATCCCGGGTATAAGGGTTGCGTTGGTAATGCGTGAGAGTGGTAGCAGTCGACCGGTCGCATCGTATCCACCGTAGCACAGGTAGGACAGCGGCAAGTCGGGGGCTTTTGCAGCAGCAACCAGCGCTGCAAAGGTTGGATAACTATTGTCGTTTAAGTTACCGGTCCAGGCATAGCGTTCGCCGGGGAAATGGCTGTTGGTCGCCATATCGATTCCGTTCATGACGAGGAGCTCTTTGGCGTATTTTTCGAAAAACGTTTTGTTGGAGCTAGCTCCAGTACCGATAGGTGCATACCGTATGTCGCTTCCGTTGGGAGACATGATGTCGCCTTCGCGAAACAGACGATTGATGCCGTTTACGCCCTTGGGATCACACAGATAGGTTGGATCCCAACCGCCGGTTGCGTTCAACATCACATAGTACGGGCCGTCATAAAACGGAGCAGTCTGAGCACTTGCCTGACGACTCCAGGCGACCGGTGAAACAACGGCGATTCCGGCCATTGCGGCCAATTTCATAAAATCTCTGCGTTCCATATTGTACCTCATTCGTAGAGAAAATCGTAGGTTGACAGCATGTAGGATACGACAGCCATCCAACCGCGAACGGTGTAGTTGGGGTCGTTCGCTAACTTGGACGTTGCGCAGGGTGCAAAGATCTTTGCTTTACTGCCGTCCTGTTGAACTTCCGATCGGCCGCTGGCCACGACGTCTTTGAATAGATCAAAGGAGTGCTGGATTTCGGCATCTTTGATATCAAGTCGTTGACCAAGCAGTCGATTGTGGAGGTACTGAATGGTTTGTTTAATACGGTTATCCGTATCGGCATTGCTACCGGGTTGATCGGCAGGATCGACGTGAGGAAATAGCTTTCGCTGGTCTCGAGGTCGGTCGAAGTCCTTTGCCGTATTGGTGCAGGACACTTCGTTTGCCATCAGGCTGGCAACACCGGCCATGACGCCGTTTGCCTCGTTCAGGCGCTCAACGAGCTGATCAGAGTCAATTCCGCCGTATACATATTTGTAAACGTACTGGTCGAACGCATCGCGGTAGCCGGATTTCCAGGGTGAACCGAAAATTGCGATGATCTTGCGATGTAGCTGTTCTGGATGAAGCGGGCGGGCCAGGCCAATTTCTGACAGTTCATTGGCGCGCTGTGGGGACAATTGCCCGTCCGTTGTTGTTTTTGCACTGTAATATGGTGATAAAATCACCGTTTTGAAGGCGTTTTTGAGGTTATAGTTTGCGGCAATTAATTTCTCGGATGCTTCGCGCAAGAATTCGCGCTGCGTTGCGTACGCGGTCAACTTGGCTTCGTAGTCAGCGGACTCGAAGGAGCGGGGAAGTCCGAGTGGTTTTTGGCCGGTGACGATAAAGAATACGTGCTCGACCATCGCCAGCGCAAAACGTGGGTCTTTGACGGTTTCCTGGCCAAGCCATCGCAGACCCTGCCATCCCTGTCCTTCGGGCAGTAGTTTGCCATTTACGCCGGGTGAGAAAGTATCTTTGTACCAGCCGCCCGAGCGAGGACGATACCAGCCGCGATCGTCGTGATTTTGAAAAGCGCCGGCGACCGGATCCATAACGACGTGACAGATCGCACAGGCCGGTGCGTCTCGCGTCGGATTGTCATATTGAAGAACTGTCTCAAGCGGGGTGTTGGAGCGTGCAGCCAGCTCGAGAAGATCTATGGCGAGGAATTTCGAGTAGAAAAACGAGGACCGAGCACGGTTTCGGTTGGTTTCAGTCGATGGATACCTGCTCAAAATCATGTAGGACGTTAAAATCCCGGCGTGTGGAAAGTCCGATCCCTGTCCGCCGCCGGCAGCAATCGCAGGCAGTTTTACGGGCTGAAACTCGTATTGGTTTTCCGGATTATTGAACCTAACTTTATCGAATACGCCGTAGTTTTTTGCTGAAAACGGGCTGACCATCGTAAAGTCGGCTGTCAATATCTGGGTTATCGGTCGATTGTTTTTGACGATATACGCGATGAGTTCAAGTGGTTCACGCGCAATCCCGTAGCGACCTTTCGTACGAAGTTGGTGCAACGGAACACCGGAAAGTCCGAGGCGGTCCCACCAATAGGCATTCGGGAAATGCGCCGGTGCCAGACGGTTCTCGGGTGTGTCGCCAAGATAATAGTCGGTTAAAAAAATGTCGTTAAAGCCGTCTTTCAGGCGCTCGAAGAACAGGTCTTCGCCTAAAATTTTATCGAGGGCTTTATCAAGCGCAGGTTCACCATCACGGGCGATCGTTGCGATTTCTTCGTCTGTCGGAAGCCTCCCGGCAAGCCCGACGGCTGCTTTGCGGAAAAGATCGGGAGCTTCGTGATTGACGATTCCGTCGAAGAAACTTCCATCGGTTTCGCCGCTCGAGCAATCAATGGGATTCTCGACGCGGTCTACGAATTGTTTCAAAACATTGAATTCATGCGAATTCGGCGCTATCGCACGTCCGCCACCGTGGGCAACCGTGCCGGTTGCCTTTAGGAGAAGGTGCGATTGATTATTAAGATCGGTATGACGCAGTGTGGCCATACGCTTCATCGTTTCAAGATTATGATCGGACTGATCTCCAAAACCGATTTCACGGTTGAGAATGAAATCACTCATTGCTGCCAGACCCTGGCCGTTATGGCAGGCCGAGCAGGTCGGTTGTGCAACCTGCGCCCACGCCTTGCGCATAAACAAACGCTCGGTTGGAATGCAGGCCTGGTTGCCATCCGGAATTGGATCGGCAGGAATCATTTCATCATCCGGCTCCGAGGGAATGGATGGACCGTTAGGGTCATCCGGATCATCAGGGAGTCCGGGGATTAATGGACTATCAGGAGTTTCAGAATCTCCCGGGGTTTCGGGGTTGCCGGACGATCCCGGTTTTCCAGAGGTTCCAGGTTTACCAGTGTTTCCAGGTTTGGTGGGTGAATCAGATTCACCTGTCGAGTTGATGTCATCCATTTGCCCGACACATCCGGCAAATAAGAGAACTGCGAACAGACTTAGGAACGATTTTGCATTCATTTCAACCACCGATACAGACAAGGGCCAGGTGCCCTGGTTGTTCTCGTCCAGCGCTTTCGAAAAACTTGAAAGTTCAGGTTCGAGAACAGTTGAGGTTTTCATCGGTTGCTACCATCGGTTCGCGAATCGTGACCCGCGCCCCAATTCCGTTAAAGTAGCATAAATGAACCATGACTGTAACTGGTTGGAATCGTTGATGATTGTTGGGCTGGTTTGTCGGTGGTTGCTGGGCGAGACGACCTTTCGTGAAGAGAAATGCTGGGTTTTGAAAGGTAAATGGTTGTAAAATAACGCAACGAAAAACGCCCGATTACTTCATGGTTTGAAGTAATCGGGCGTGATCGGTGTGTCCGAAATCAGGTGTTAAATCAGTTGTTTAGCGTGTGCAATAACCACTTTCACAGGCACCGGCACCGGAACGACACTGGGTGTCGCTGGAGCATTCGATGGTGCATGCACCGTTGAAGCATTTGGCGCCAGCTCCGCATTGCGCGTTGCTTTTACACTCAGCTCCGGGACGATAGTCTGGCTGGCAAATGTTGTTTTCGCACATCATCTTCGAGCCGCACTGACTGTGCGAGGTGCACTGAGCAAAACACGTGCCGTTGATGCAGCTTTGGGCAGCGCCGCAATCGCTGTTCGATGCGCAGTTATTAGGTGGTGTTGGAGCTGTTTTACAAACACCGGCCTGGCACGTGTGACTGGTCGGGCAATCATTGTTGGAGTTGCAGTCGTAATTGCAGAAGCGGTCGATACAGCTTTTACCAAGGCCGCACTGCGCGTCGGCAACGCAGATGGTCTGAACAATCTGGCACTTTCCGGCCTGGCAGCTTTCGCAGGGCTGGCAGTCATCGGTTGAACGGCAGCTCAGATCGCTGGTTTGTGGAGTCTGACAGACTCCTGCATTACAGGTTTCTCCGGTACGGCAGTGCGTGTCGTTCTCGCAACCCAGACGGCACTTGCCGCGCTGGCATGTCGAGCCATCGGAGCACTCGGCGTTGCTCGTACAGATTCCGCTATCCACGCAGTGGCCGTCGTCGCAGCGTTCGTTGGTCAGGCACTGTGCATTGCTCGTGCATTTGGTTGCGTCATCACGATCCGGTGACGGGTCAGTCGTTGACGGGATTCCGGTATCGCCTGGCAGACCTGTATCGCCAGTTGTTCCCGTATCGCTCGGGGTTCCGGCATCGGGTGTGGTGTCAGGCGTTTCTGTGTCCGGGATTGGGTCTGGTTCCGTAGGAGCAGGAAGCGTCGGGTCGGTGGTCGAAGCAGGGGTGCAGCTTCCGCGCCAGCAAACGCCCGCGTCGCCACAATCGGCGTTGGATTCGCAGCCCGAGGAACATTTGTCATTAAAGCAGGTCGCGTCCATTCCACATTCGTTGTCTTTCTCACAAGCAATCTGACAACTGCCGTTTGAGCAGGTACCGCCAAGGCCGCATTCACTATCCTTTGTGCACTCGCCGCCGATTACGCATCGCCCGTCGTGGCAAACTTCGCCCGGGTTTCCGCATTGCATGTTGCCCTGACATTTTGGAACGCATACGCCATCCAGGCTACAGAACTCGCCGTCCAGACAGGTCGAATCATTGTCGCACGAGCGAGCAGGGGCACACTGTCCGTCGTCGCAGCGGCGAGAATCACAATCGGCGTTGGCCGAGCACGTAGCGTCACCATCGTCGCCAGGCAAACAGTAGCGGTCGCGTCCGCAGACTTTTCCATCACCGCAATCTGCATGCACTGCGCAGGCGGTTGTACACGAACTCAGGTAACAAACTTCGCCGGTAGCGCATTGGAGCGTGCCGCCACAAAGATATCCGGGATCTACGCAGTCAGCGCCTTCGCACGGGACTTCCTGATTGGTGGTGTCATCGCAACCAGAACACGCAGCGCCAGAAAATGCGAAAATACAGAAAGTGAGAAAAAGCAGGCGCGCTGTTGGGCCAAAAAAATCAGCGAGACGCGGCACGATTGAATATCTGGGGGGGGATGATGGACTCATAGCCTGCTCCAAAAAGTGGGTTAGCTCAGTTTCGTGTTAAAAAATTGCACATGATTCAATAAATAGAGACGCTCGGCTTTTCAAACAGTTGAGAACAGACGAGAGCTTGCGTGCTGTTGGACTACGGTATTTGAGACTTATTCAAAACAAAGTGAACGATTTTTGGTACACAGCAAAACAATCGGACTGACATTGCTTTTGGGCACTCATTTGTAGGCTAAAAAACATTGAGACATGTGCCGAGAATATCTTTTGCGTAATAAAGAGCGTACATGCGCGCTAATTATTGTTGTATAATGCTGTTAAAGGTGCAAAAACGGTTCCATAAGGATTGTACCATCCTACGGCGTCATCGGGCGCTACAATAATGGTGATCCATAGGCTTTTATCGGTAAGCTTGAAGCATTGTGCATCAAGTCCGGTAATAAAAAAATGCCTATCCCCGATAGAGGAGAGATAATGCGCTTATATGGCGGACAAGTAGCGGTCATTGCCGAAGAAATTTTGCGGACGCTGACGCGTGCAGGCGATCTTGAGATAGCTCCTGAGAATTTGCCGGAAGTTGAACTCGATATTCAATCGGTCTTGCGCGAATACATTCGTATGGATCGCGATCTGACCGAGCGCGCACGTGATGCAATCGCGAAAAGCGGTGATGGTAGCGTGGGCCGTGAAAAACGAAAGCTTGCGAAAGACAAAGGCTTTTCGGTTGGCGAAGATGCGATCGGTTACATTATTGACCAGCTCATCGAAACGTTTTTTCATACTCAGTTCGTGGACGAAGTCTATTCGACGGACAACGAAATTCGAAAGAAGGTCAATCTAATCATGCGCAGACACATGAGCCTGGATGATGAGCTGGACCGCGAAGTTCGGGACAAGATTAAAAACCTTGAAGAAGGTAGTTCGTCCTGGGAAATTGAGTACGAACAGGTGCTGGCAAAGCTCAAGCGAACCAAAAAGATCGATTGAGCCTAGATGTTGGATGAATTATCGCTTCGCGTGGCTGTCTTCTAGCAACCGGCTGCGGTTTTTTGTCCACCATCTCGCCCAGTGGCGATGAAGCTTGATTCCGCTTGATTCTTCGAGCGGTGCCCAGCGGTGGGTGAGCGATTGCAATGCGCGGTTGGCGTTATAGACGACATGCGGGTGTTCATGCTTGAGCAGGGTGATGAGTTGGTCTGCGGCAGTGAGCGGCAGCTGCTCGTCATCGGCCTTGATTCCGTATTTTGAAAACCCGTTGATAAGCCATTGTTGGCGGTTGAGACCTTTGTTTTCTGCCCACCAATGATTCCAGGCTTCGATGCCGTCGCGTATCAACGCTTCATTGGTGCTGGCCCAGCTAATTCCCAACATCTGGTTGGTGATCCGGTGTAAGATATTGGCCAGTTCAACCCGAACACTGATGTCTTGATTGGCGACATTGTCGAGAATGCGAGGGACAACTTCTTCGCTCATGACATGCGACAATGCACGCACAGCGAGCACTTTTTCGTCCGTCTGGACGTCATCGGTGTTGAGTCGGGCGAAAACAAAATCAACAACAAGTGGATCCTTACTGCGGCGCAAGATTTCGTAGGCAATTTTCTGTTCTTCAAACGTTGCAGCCGGCGCGGTAATCAGCTCTTGTGCTGCGATAATTGAAGTTGCCGACCACGACGGTATGGCGCGTGCAACTTCCAGCGATCGTTGACGCACACGCTGGTCGACATCATGAATTCCGCGCACAAGTGCGATTTCGGGTGCATAGGGCGAACGGATTTTCTCAAGAAAATCCAGCGCAGCCAGGCGAGTTTCTGGTTTTGGATCGTCAAACGCTTGCATCAGGGTCAACGAGCGCGCAAATAAGTCCTGGTCGTACCAGTTAATCCAGGGCCAGTAGGGGCCGGTATCCAGACAGCCTTCCAGGCGATCGCGCTTGGAGCAGGTTATCCGAAGATGAAGATGATCATCGTGCGGCAGCGACTCGGTTGGTTGATGCAACACAAGGCTTGCGCGCTCAAGTAACTCTGAATCTTCACCCAGCATTTGGGCGTGCGCCAGGAGCTTTTGCTTGAGTGGTTCACTGATAAACAACCATTGAATCTCGATTTCTGGATGGGTAAGCAGTGCTTTTACCAAAATCCAGTTTCGATCCACGTCAAATTGCAGGTCACGATGATTAACGGCGATTCCTTGCTCGTCGATGTGCAACAGGTCGGGTGACGGCACATGCAGTCCGTCTTTGACGCGCTTCACATAAAAGGCGATGTCGGCATCGCGGCCGGTATGATGCGTGACGCTCCAGGGAATTTTGCCGCCGTGTTTGGCACCGATATTTCCCATTCGCAGCACAGAGGCAGGATATTGTTTGTCGACCTGTGCCGCGCCGTACTCAATAATGTCGATCATCTGCTGCGTGCCATACCGTGTATTGCGGGCGCGGTGTCGCTCAATGATGGAATAGTGTAGTCCGGTAAACGGGAGTTCCACGGAACGTACGACACCACCGCTGCGAGGGTAGCCAAGCGAGAGCGATCCGTCGATAGTGCGCTCGCGGTCGAGAATTGCCCGATAATCCAGCGGATCGCTCACTGGTTTCCACCAGCCGATGACACGTTGTGCAGCACTTTGAAGTGATCTATCGATAGCAGCGTTGGCGATGAACAGCGCAAGCGTTGGGTCCGGTAGCTCTATGGGCTCTACAACTTCGATGGGTTCATTTGTGGCTTCGAGCGCAGGCGCGGATGGTTGTACAGTCGAAACCATCGAAGGTTGCGTGGGCGTAGACGTCGCGCAGGAGCCGCAGGCCCATGCAGTGAGCAAGATCATGGAAACGGGCAGGAATCGTACACGTGTCATTGATGTTTTCGTTGGGCAAAAGGGAAGTTCCAAACAACGGAATCGGGCTAGAATTAAAATAGATCGCTCAACACACAGCCTTATAATAGGGCGGAGCAACCATTTATGGCCGGTTTCTATTATAGATGCCGGCGGGTGGTTGCGCAAATCCAAGCCAATTATTACATAGTCGAATAGAAATTAGTCAGTCACTGGCTTTCGCTGCTAAAAACATGGGCCCTGGGGCCCGTTTGAGTAATAAAGACGTAATCATGAAATTTGGAATTGTAGGCTTGTGGATCGGCGTGCTGCTGATGGTCGTCGTGAGCTTCATCGTTGTGGTCGTGCGCCTGGGTGGCCTCTCGCAATTGCCGGTTTTTTTAGGCCCGGATCTGACGGTGCGAACGGTTCGTATGGATCACGCATTGACGCCGGAAGCGCAGCAGTTTCAGCGTGGAGACCGGCTGGTCGCCGTGCAACGACAGGCGGTTGATGATTTACGCGATGTTCGTCTGGTGCTGGCGAAATTTACGGCAC